>CAMFRR010000026.1 GCA_945982095.1 uncultured Bacteroidales bacterium | reverse complement strand
AGGCAGCATCGATGTTCTCATCCGTATCTCCGAATTCCACCAGCAGGTTAACATCCTCCACGGCAGAAGCCACTTTGTCGTATGCATCCACCCACGCCTTGATGGAGGCGATTTTCTTCTGGAAAGCCTCAGCCTCCTTCGGATCGTCCCAAAAGCCCGGTTCGAGGGTTTTGGCAGTCATCTGATCCACCTCAGCCCTCTTGTCTGTTATGCTAAGGCAATTCTCCAATTGCTGCACCCTGCGTTGCAAATCTTTTTGCTGCTCTGTAACCATATCACAAATATCTTTCAAAGATACAAAAATTCAGGATTAATCGTATAAATAATATTTCTGGCTCAATGCACGAAATTCCGCTTCGTCCTTACGCCAATAATCCAGAATATCTGAAACCTGATAGCGTTTGCTGAGGGTGTTCTTTATATAGTCTGTACCGCAAACCTTGTTGAACAAGCCTATCTTTTCGTTCGGGCCGAATGGCAGATGATCAGGATAAAGCTTGGCAAGTGCCTGCATTACATAGAATTGTATCTCCGTGAGGCGACATGCTTCGTAGTCTGTAATATATGGCTGAACACCCGCAATCAGCTTGCCGGCCTGACTGCCCGCAAAAGGCTTGTACCATATGGTGCGCCAAGCCACGCCCGGAAGATCATAGGATTTGAGTTCGGCAATAAGTTTTTCCGGATCTATCCACTGGGCTGCAAATACCTGGAAAGGAATGGTGTAGGAAATGCCCACCTGCAGATAATTGTAAATTTCTCCGCAAGGGCCGCTGCAGGCATAATATATTGCAGTATAGCCATATGGAATATTTGGAGAGGGCAGCACCCAAGGCAGGCCAGTCTGCTCATATGTCATATCCCTCTTCCAACCTTTCATAGGAATAACGCTGAGCTTGCACTTCACGGCAGGCTGGTCTCCTCTCTGCCCACGGTTAAGTCCCTCTTCATTGATCAGGACGGCAAGTTCGCCCGGAGTGAGTCCATATACAATAGGTATCTTGTACTGGCTCACGAAAGAATTATATGGCCTTTCCACGTAACAGCCTTCTATCTTATTTCCTCCCAATGGGTTAGGCCTATCCAGAACCATTACCTCTATCCCCAGGGGAGCACAGGCCTCCATCACAAGGCCCATAGTGCTTATAAAAGTATAATACCTCGTTCCCGTGTCTTGTATGTCATACACCATAACGTCAATGCCCTCGAGCATAGCCGCAGTGGGTTTGCGTGTAGGTCCATACAATGAATACACAGGAAGTCCTGTAGCAGGGTCAACGGTATCAGCAACATGGCCTCCTGCATATACGTCTCCACGCACTCCATGCTCAGGGCCGAACAGAGCCACAAGATTCACCTGAGGGGCCTGGTGCAATATTTCTATGGTGCTGCGCAGCTCGTGGTCAACGCCCGAAGGATTTGTAACCAGACCCACGCGCTTGCCTTTGAGAGGTTCAAAGTCCATCTCTCTCAAAACCTCTATACCCGGCATCACCTTTGGGGATGCGGCGGCCGAAAAACATGCGGCCAGAATGGCAAGTACAAACAATGCTGATTTTCTCTTCATATCTTTCACTTCTATTTATTTTTTGCGGATTTTCTGTGTATTATCCTTGCTGCCAGCAGGGAAATGACAGTTGCAATACAGACTCCGACAGTATTGGCGGCAAAATCCAACCAATCACCGCTGCGCACCTCAGTAAGATACTTCTGGCCCAGCTCTATGATGCCGCCTAGAACTATTGGGAAGGCAAAACACCAAAGGAAGCCTTTCCTGATTGAAGGTCTGGAACGTCTTTTATGGCTGCGCAGCCACTCCATCCAGAAAACCATGCTGACCCCGAAATACATCAAGCTATGCACAAGCTTGTCGCTCGGCAGTTTCTCAGGAAGGGTCAGGTCAGCCGGGTTGAAAAAGGACAGATAGAGCAAAGGCAGAATCACCAGCAGGGACAGAGGATAAGTGCAAAGTATGCGTCTTGCCTTATGGCAAATATCATATAATGGGAAAAAGTTCATCACCAAACGTGTATTCCACTGCCACATCTTGTCTGTGGTGGTGAAAGGGCGTCCGTTGAACATGGTGCCTCCGCTCACTATTGCATAAACATTGGCCACCTTAGCCTTTTCAAGACTTTTGATAGAGTTGCCGTCACCGCGTATCACGAGATTATTTCCCTCACGCTTGATTACTCTATGGACACATATCACATCCCCGCGGTTGAAAAGGACCACGGCTCCGGGCACTATTTCCTCATCTTTAACAGGTGAAAGCACGATTTTGTCTTTCTTGTCCACAAAAGTGGGCGTCATACTCCTGCCTGTAGCTGTAAGCATAACCTTGTCGCCTTCAGAAATATGCTCAAGAAGCTCGGCAAAGTTCACCTTGCCCGTCATTTTATACAGTAAATCCATATTATAGTTCTATTATCCTGTCACAGAGCTCAATAGTGGAGTCCCTGTGCGAAATCACCACCAAGGTAAGTTCCCTGTCCTCTTCCGAAAGGTGGCGTATTGCTTCATTTATCTCCATCTCCGTGAGAGAATCGAGGGCTGAAGTGGCTTCATCAAAGAACAGGACCTTTGCATCCTTATACAGGGCACGGGCTATGCCTATTCTCTGCCTCTGACCTCCCGAAAGGCGGGAACCGGCCTCACCTATGCGGGTATCCAGTCCATCAGGGAGCGACGCTGCGAATTCCTCAAGGCTTGCGCTGCGAAGTACGGCCCAGACCTTCTCCCTGTCCACCTGAGATTCATCACAGCCGAGGGTCACATTTTCCAAGAGAGTAGCATCGGCTATGTACACATCCTGGGGCACGTAGCCCACAATCTTGTGCCAAGACCCCACATTATCAACGTCAATCTTTGTGCCATCCACATACACGCCGCCTTCGCCTGGAGGATACAGACCGAGCAAGAGATTGAACAGAGTTGTCTTGCCTACACCTGTGCGGCCCTTGATACCCAGACGCTCTCCCTTACGTATGCACAGGTTCATATGCTCAATAATCGGAACATCATCGTCCGGAAAGGTGAAACTCAAGTCCCTCAATTCAATGCAATCATTGAATTCCATTGGCACATACTCCTTATCATGCAGAAGTGTGAAGCAGGTGTCAGTACCTATTTCAGCGACTATATCCCTTGTATAAGCCGTAGCATTGATTGCGGAAATCGAACTAAGGATGGAACGTATTGAAGGCAAAAGTTTGAGCAGCACCACCGAAAATATGCCCATAAATACCAAATCCAGCTGCATGCCTCCCAATATGTTCAGGAGCAGGAAAACGGCAAGAAGCATAACTACAGAAAGCTCCAGGACATAAGAGGAGAAACTCTGTATGACCGAACTGCGTATTCTGTAGGATGAAATCTTGTTCAGTCCTTCTTTGAAACGGCTCTGTATTGCAGGAAAAACGTCATTCACGTGCACCTCGCTGTAGCCTTTGAAAGCCTCGTTGATGAGACGGTGCTGTTCGCGCCTGGTCTCGTTCTCGAGACGGTTGTATTTCTTGAGAGGCTTGCGTATGAAAAAGAGATAGATCAAAACTATAGGGATAAAGGCAAGGGCTGCGCAAAGAGTGGCTTTAGGAGAAAGTATAGTCAGAAGAATCAAGACCAGCAGGGTAAACACCAGCTCTCCCGCAAGCCTCATCCAGGCTCCAAGATAACCCACAACGAAATTGTAGCATATGGATATGACATTGAAGGTCATTCGGGAAGAGTTGTGGCTCTTGATATAGAGCAGACCTCTGGAATAAAGGGTCACGAACAGCTTGGATGAAAGAGTCCTATAGACTGCAAGCAGTGTCTCGTTCTGGCTTTTGTTTATCCATATGCACAGCATCATCTTCACCACCAGAAAAGCAATGGTGGCCAAGATAATGAATATAGAAAAAGCTTCCTGGCTCTCAAAAGGACTCAATTCGAACAATTTCCCTATAGTTGAAGAATGGAACTTCTCTGTGTCAAGCACCATCATCATCACAGGAACAAGCGCGGCGACTCCCATCAAATCGAGAATCGCCTTCACTGGTACAAGGGCTGCGGACTTCACCACACCCTTACGGTATTTGTCCGGTATTAATTGCCAGAGAGTCATAGTTATTCAAGAACGTCGGCATCCACAAGCTGCTGCACCCACGTCTTCACATCCGCTATCACGCGCTCTTTCTCCACATCGTAGTTGTCCATAAGTAGCTGCACTGCATCTTCTTCCGAGAAATCCTTGCCCTGCAGATGCTCCCACAGAAAAAGAGAAGTGGGATTCAGGCTCAAAAGACGTGTTGTACGGTCATTGTCCTTTGAGGGAAGCAAAACCACATTCTCGTTCACTATTTGCCTTACCTTGAGCTTTGATTTGATTTTCATGTTCCTTATTATAACTTGACTTTAATTTTATGTTGAATCTTCTGTTCGAAAGACTTGAGCGAATGAATGTCCGTACCGCGGAAACTGTACATCTTGTTTTTGAGCAGATATTGGGCTTTCTCCTGCTCGTCATGGCCGTAAGCACCTGCCAGCGAGAGCAGATTAAGCTGGAATTTCACTCCCATGTCATATAGCCTGTGATAATCAGCTTTTCCCATATAGACATAACGCTCGGGATGAGCCATCACAGGGAAATAGCCTGCGGACATCGTATCCTTGAGGAGCTCGTCGAGATTTGAGGGAGGATTGAAATAGGAGGTCTCCACAAGCAGATAGCCGCCTTCCTCCGTAAGAGGCAGAAGATCGCCCTGCTCCAGTCTTTCAACAAAAAGCCCGTCCAGCATGTTTTCAGCGGCAAGATGTAATCTTATGGGACCTGAATAAGCATTCTGCAGCTCGGCGAAACGGCTTCTCAACCTTTCTGTGGTATTGGGTATATCTTCCATGATATGTGGGGTACACCACACGGATTCAATGCCCAGACCTTCGAAATATTTGAGTACGGCAAGGGAGTCTTCCATGGTCCTTAAACCATCATCCACACCCGGAAGGATGTGGGAGTGATAGTCTGTCATACCACGGAAGACTCCGCTTGAAAGTAATGTCTTTCTTGAGAAAAATATCATCTGCTATTTTTTATTGTCCTCGCCATAGCCATAGCTGCTGCCGTAGCCGTAACCATAACCATAACCATAACCGTAACGTTTTCCATAGCCGTAACCGTTGCCTATTTCCGTACCGTTCAGCAGTATCATCATGCCATTGTATGTCTTGTTGACATAATAGCTCTCGATTTCAGGAAGCAGTTCCTTGTCAAGTCGGTTGGCACGCACCATCATAAGGCTGCGGTCTGCAAACTGGTTGATTATGCCCGCATCGGCCACCACATTTACAGGAGTTGAATCCATGAATATGTAATCATACTCCTGCCTGAGGGTATTGATGAGTTTCTCCAACCTCTGGTCATAGAGCAGCTCTGTAGGGTTCGGAGGCACAGGACCCACAGGATAGACATCGAGGCTGCTGTTCTCCAGCTTTACTTTCAGAGATGCAATGTCATCAACCCTGCCGAGCAGATAATCTACAATACCCTTCTTAGGGCTTCCCACATATTTGCTGAGATTGGCCTTGCGTATGTCGAGGTCTATGGCGCACACCTTCTTGCCCTTGATTGCAAGAGCATGGGCCAGGTTAACTACGGTGAAGGTCTTACCCGCGCCTGCATTCAATGACATTGACTGTATTGTTACTCCCTGGCCATTCTTTATGCTCTGTCCGCACATCATCTCGAGGTTTGCGCGAGCCACACGGAAGGCTTCGTTCACAATGTTACGCGAGTTCTTCTGGACTACAACCATGTTCTTGTCCTGGCTCTTGCGCAGGAAGTCCAAACGTTGACGTTTGTATGCAAGAGGAATCTCGCCCAGGAATGGGACTGAAAGCATAGCTAAATCCTTACGTCCTTTTACCTTGGTGTTCATCATCTGCATAAGGTAGAGGGCAGCTGCCGGAATGGCCAGTCCCAACAGGAAGGCTATCATCAGGATCTGCATCTTCTTCGGAGATACAGGGGCTCCTGTCGTATAAGGTTCTGTGAGTACACGAGTATTATTTGCAATAAACTCCTGGCTGAGCTCATTTTCCTCACGTTTCTGAAGCAGGTAGAGATAGAGGGACTCCTTAACCATCTGCTGGCGCTGTATGTCTGTCAGACGCTCAACCTGCATAGGATTCATGCTGATCTTTTCAGTAGTCTTGCGCGCGGTCTCCTCCACAGAGCTGATCTGGGCCTTCAGGGTCTGCATATAATTGTCTATAGAAGCCATGATGGCTGAATGCATGGAGCGGAGTGCAGCATCCATACTCACTATAATAGGGCTGCTTTCAGAGCTGTTTGCAACCAGGTTGTTGCGCTTGAGCTGCTGAGTGTTATAGGCCGCAATCTGACTTTCTATGTTTGTGTTGTCCAGGCCAGAGTTTGCAGGAAGCAACTGATTGGTATTGTTGGATGAAGCCATGTAGTCACGTATGTACTCGGCCATTTTCATGCTGGTCTGGAGCTTCAGTATCTCATCCTCATACTGTGTGTTCTGGCTCAGGTACATGCTTCCCATGGCCTTGGGATCAAGCAATCCGGTATTGGACTTGAACTTGGAAATATCACTGTCCACATCACCCAGCTCGCGCTCAATTACAGCGAGACGGGAATTGATGAACTTGGATGTTGTGAGAGCCACTTTGTTGCGATCTTGCATCCATCTCTCCTCATATGTGTCGATAAGGGCGGCAAGCACATCAGCAGCCCTATTGGCAGAACGGTCGTTCATAGAAAGGGTGATGGCTGTGGTCTCCTTGCTTGTAAGATCCACGCTGAGACGCGCATTGTACGAGTTCGTGGCGGCAGCAAGTGACGAATAAGAGAAACGTATTTCTTCAAAAGGCTCATTCTCATCCATGCTTGCCATGTCGTAAAACTTGATGGAAGGTTTGATGGCCATGCGGCCTATAGGAGTTTCCACAGTATCTTTCAGGTTAACCCTTAGCGGACCCTTGGTCACTATCTCCTTGCCAAGAATCCAGGTGGTCATATCCACGAGATCAACTGAGTTCTGGTCGACATAACGTACCTTCATTGCCACAGACTGGTTGGCAGGAAAATCCATCATCTCAACGGTAAAAGGCAGCTCGGAGCCGTATATGGTCTTCTGGTAAAGGCGATTGCGCTTGCTGTAGTTGGCCCTGAGGTCCAGCTTTTTGACAACATCACGCATGAAGTCAGGAGACTTGAATGCCAGAATCTCATTGTTTACATTAGTCTGGGACGAGAATAGTGAACCCATATTGGCAAAGCTCGAACTGCTCATCTCGAGACCAGAAGAACCGGTACGGCGGTCCTGCTTTATCACAAGCACAGCTGAGGCATTGTAGCTTGGATGGGTAACAGAAAGGTACAAAATTGCAGCTGCGAGACAGCATACAACTGCAGCTACAAAAAGATACCAGTGTTTAATGCAATCATACAGGAAGTCCAGAATATTGAAATCTGTCTGCTCCTGTCCATTTGTTATATTGTTTATTTCTGCCATATTATTATTACTTTACAGCTGTCATTACCATAGTTGTGACTGAGACAAGGAATGAACCTGCGGACATCCAGAACGGGATAGACAACACATTGTTGCCATTGACTGTACTCTCACGGGCCCTCTTGGAATTCGGCTCCACATATACAACGTCATCCTGACGGAGATAGTACACAGGAGAGCTGAACACATTGTTAGCAGAGGTAAGATCCACAATGTGACATTTCTGCACACCGTCCTCTTCGCGGTACACCTTGATGGCATTGCGCTGACCGTTGATCGTAAGGTCACCTGCTTTTGCAATAGCGTCGAGAATTGTGTTGCGGTCTTTCTCGAGAGGCAGACGGCCTGGAGAATTGACCTCGCCCAACACTGAGACATAAAGATTTGCGAACTCCACAGTCACCACAGCATCCTTGATGTGGTTTCCGCCTACGAGCAGGCCTTTCACCATTGCAGCAATCTCCTCCCTTGTGAGCCCGCCCACATGTACCTGGCCCAGGATAGGCATATCAATATTGCCCTGACTGTCGACAGTATAGTAAGCAACCTGATTCTGTCCTCCACCAATACTGTTGCTAACACCCAGCTGACGGCTGAGAATAGGCAGGTTGAAAACAGCAGCCAACTCGGGATCTTTACTGTTTACAATTATAGACAGTTTGTCAGCCACATTAGCCCTAAGAATCTGAACTGGAGGAAGCAGCACTTCCGATTCAGGTGTAGAATCCTGAAAATAAGAGATTTGTTTCTCTATGTTACATGAAGCCAGAGCAACCAGCGCTGCCGTGACAGCCATAATTTTTGTGAGTTTCATATATTTATTCAAAATTTATATTAGCATAAATTGGATGCAAAGTTAGCAATAATTCTCTAATAAATCAATCACTTACACACCCCATGTTTCATCTATTGCCCATTTGGTTCTTGCATCTGCCCTATTGATGCGTATTTGTTCCTTTACCTGCTCCGCCGAGACGCAAGGAAGGCCATAATCCACCATGCAGGCAGAGCCATCAAGCACTGCCTTACGCAAGCTGACGGCTTCGCTCTGAATATCCTCAACTTCCATATCGTGTGCACATGCTGACAGCTTAGAATACACAAAATCTTCAAGACCTATGACATTGGTCACCTCAAGCATGGAATCTGCAGCAGAAATCCTCATGGATCCGGCATAGGCCTTGGACGTCTGTCCATCCTGGCCAGAATAAAGGATGAAACTCGGCTCCGCAAGCATTGTGGACGGATTCTTAGCCTCGAAATAGAGTTCATCAAACTTCTCTCCTCCATACTCTACATAGCCATCCTTGAATCTTGCCTTACGCTTGCCGGCACCATAGCTTAGCATCTCGAATTCAAACTCCTGGCACTTCCTGTCTCTTATACACATCTGACGCTGCCGACGACTCCTTACGTGT
>CAMFRR010000025.1 GCA_945982095.1 uncultured Bacteroidales bacterium | reverse complement strand
CCTCCTAACCGCCCTTCCTCTGTCATCCCAAGCAAGCCCCCTTCTACTGTCATCTCGACCACGCCTTTTGTCATTTCGAGCGAAGTCGAGAAATCTGCCTGCAGGGGCTGGACGATGAAACAGGGCGGGAGTCCTGGTTGCCTGGGGCTGGTTGCTAGCCCTTTGTCATTTCGAGCACTCCCTCCTGTCATTTCGAGCGAAGTCGAGAAATCTGTCATCATTGCACAGCCCCCTCTGTCCTGGCCAAGCCCCTTGTCATCTCGACTAAGCGAAGCGCATGGAGAAATCTGCCTGTCAGGACTGGTCGATGTTTATGGCCTGCATGTCAGATCCGATGGGCAGATTTCTCGACTCCGCACTTCGTGCTTCGCTCGAAATGACAAGGGACAGGCGGCAAAAAAGCCTGCCGATTTGCGTTAGCGTTTCGGCAGGCCTTAATTTTGCAATCGCTATGATTGGTGGCTTATATTATTCCTCAGGAGCGATGGCGCCAGAAGGGCAAGCATCAGCACAAGTACCACAGTCAATGCAAACATTAGGGTCGATTACATAGATATCGCCCTCAGAAATAGCGCCTGTTGGGCACTCACCCATGCAAGTACCGCAAGCTACGCAATCAGAAGAAATTTTGTATGCCATAATTTTTTAAATTTTTAGTTGAGGCAAATTTAAGAAAATCCCTTTATCTTTGCAAATATGAAACGTCTATTTTCAATATTCCTATCCCTGCTTGCCCTGCCTGCCATTCTTATGGCACAGGGAGGCTCAATGCTGCAGTTTGACAAGACAGTGCATGATTTCGGCCAGGTCCTGATTTCCGAGGGAGCAGTCAGCTGCGTCTTCACCGGTACCAATGTCAGCAAACAGGATATAAGCATAATGAGCGTAAACACAAGTTGCGGGTGCACCAAGGTAAACTGGACACATGGCATCATAAAGCCGGGAGAGAAATTGAAAATATCCGCAACTTATACCAATGATGAAGGGCCATATTCTTTCGACAAGACCCTGACGGTCAAAGTCGCCGGTCAGACCAAGCCCATCATACTGCATATGCGCGGCATTTCCCAGGAAAAAATACGCCCAGACAGCGAAATCTACAGCTTCCGTTTCGGCCCCATAGGCATGATGTCGGACAGCTTCAAATGCGGGAACCTGGAAATGGGAAGCAGCCGCAGCGAGCAGCAGACCATAGCCAATCTTTCAGATAAGCCGGTGAAACTGAGTTTCGAGGACCTCAGCAGCGGTTTGTCTCTTGAAGTGAAGCCAAATCCCATTCCGGCCTCAGGCAAGGCGACCCTGTTCATCACTGTTAACGCAGAGGAAAACAAGTGGGGCTACAATGAGTATTTTGCAACCCCTGTCACAAATGGTACAAAAAGCAATGAGAAGATCAAGATTGTAGCGTTTACAGCCGAGAACTTCACTTCTCTGACACGTGAGCAGAAGCAGCTGGGCAGCCGTCCTGTTTTTGCGGAGAGCACCTTCAGTTTCGGACACAAAAAGCAGGGAGCCCGCATCACCGCCACTTTCACTTGTACCAACAAGGGCAAACAGGAGCTTGTGATACATAAGGCAGACAGTGACTTCCCTGGAGCTATCCCTTCAACTTTCCCTGTGCTGAAACCTGGTCAGGAGGGCAAGTTCACCGTGAGTCTTGATACATCGGCTTTGCCTAAGGGAGAGGCTTTGGTGATGATTACCCTCACCACTAATTCGCCCCTCCGTCCTATTGTCACCCTTTTCTTAGCAGGAATCATTGATTAAGTCCTGCTCCAGCCCGCTCCAGCGCCGTCCTCATCCAGGTCCATCCCACCTTGCTACGGGGCAGATTTCTCGACTTCGCACTTCGTGCTTCGCTCGAAATGACAAGAAGCCGTGCTTCGCTCGAAATGACAAGAAGCCGTGCTTCGCTCGAAATGACAGGAGAACGCTTTGCCACTCTTGTCATCTCGACTAAGCGAAGCGCGCGGAGAGATCTGCCTGTTCGTTCTGGTCGATGGGTTTTGCCAGCTTTACCCTGACGGTGTGCAGATTTCTCGACTTCGCACTGCGGGCTTCGCTCGAAATGACAGAGGGAGCGCTCCGCTCGCAATGACAAGAAGACGTGCTTCGCTCGAAATGACAGGGAGGGGCGCTTAGCTCGAAATGACAAGAAGCCGTGCTTCGCTCGAAATGACAGGAGGAGCGCTTCGTTCGTTGTGCAGATTTCTCGACTCCGCCCTGCGGGCTTCGCTCGAAATGACAAAAGGAACGCTGCGCTCGAAATGACAGGAGAATGATGCGCTCGAAATGACAGGACTGATACGTCAACGCGGAGACGCTTACCTTATTTCTGATCCCTGGTGAACAGTATGAATGTGAGAGGGAGGGCGATTAGGGCCATTGTGGCGCTCACAGGAAGATATATTCCGAAATTACAATATTCTACCACAAGATAAGTAAGCAGCAAGAGCAGGGTGCCCAATCCTGCCGAGAGGGCATATTGGGTACGTATGTCTGCCGGCTTGATTATGGCTCTGGCAAGATTGGGCACTCCGAGACTCACGAAGCCCACTGTTCCGCAAATGCTCACGGCGCTGGTCACAAGCATGCTTATCATAAAAAGTATGAAGGCTTTGCTCCATTGGGACAGCTCTATCTCGCCCTGAAAGTGCTTTGTAAGCTTTCTGGCATAGATGAATGCCACGGACAATCCAAGGGCAAAAAGCAGCAGGCTGACAACTATGTCGAAGGTAGTGACAGATTGAAGCTTGAAGTTGGCGGCTCCCCAGAGATAATATTGTTTAAGCAGATCTCCCGTTGGGGCATTGGTAACGACTATTGTGCACAGCGAACCTATGAAAGTGCCGAATATAATGCCGAAGGTAATAAGGTGCGAGGTGTTGAGCCTCAATGCAATAAGGGAAACTATAATAGCACATATGGCCTGGGCTATGAAGGCGCCTACCGTGAGAGAGCACCATCCGCTCATAGTGGCGACAGCGGCTCCGAGGCAGGCTGCGCTGCCAAGTCCGAGCGAATAAATGTCGCCAAGCTGGTTGCGCCACAGGTATTGCATCTGCACTCCGCCCACAGGCAGAGCCACTCCACAGACTAAAACATAGAGCAGGCTGAGTATCATAGAGCTATGGCTTTTATAGGGAAGAATCCAGCGGTGTCGAAGCTGTATTTTCTCTCTCCGTCCTTATCGTATACTTCCATGTCTCCTGTTCCTGAATACAGACCTGTACCCACGAACACCAGGCCACTATGAGCAGGTCGCCGCAGGCTGCAATGGAGCTCACGTTGTCATACGCCAGGTCTGAACAGACTCCGGAGCTCAGCTCAATTTTCTCAAGCTTAGGAGCCACATCTCCATAATTGCCGTAGCTGCTGACATACAGGCTTTTGCCGTCTGGGCTGATGATAATGTTCTGAGGATTGCAATTCACCTCATAAACTGAAGTTTCTGCAAATCTTGAGGCATCAACCACTGAGACCGTGTTGTTGTAACCGCTCTGCCACAATGTGCCACCAGAGTTGGCCACATAGATTTTGCCTCCAGAATATGCCAGACCTTCAGGATTAGGGCCCACTTTGCAAAGCCTTGCAGGCTTGATGGTCTCGGAGCCGGACAAGTCATCGCTCTTGATCTTCGCAATGTCATCCAGGAGTATCTCTCCCAGCCAGCCTTCATAATAGCTTACGTAAACCTTGCCGTCTGCCTTACAAAGGTAGCGTGGCGACAGTTCGTTGTCTCCGGCCTTGGCTTTGATGCTGCATATGATTTTCAGATTGAGGTCTGTCACAAAAATAATCTTGGAGCCGTTTACGGCAATTAAAAGCATATCGCCACAGCGCAATATGTCCTGGCCTAAGTCACCCAGTTTGATACCGTTGGCCTTGAAGAATTGTTCGCCTTCAGCAGAGCTTAAACCTGAGCTGAAGTCATATGCAGAGATTGAGGCATCGTTGTAGCCCCAGTTTCCGTTGTTAAGTACAAGAAGTGAAGTGGCCTGCTGCGGTTCTTGTGGTGTAATGGTAGGTTTGTTACAGCATACAAGCAGCAGAGCCAGACTGACAAGAGTGAATAAACGTTTCATAATGGTATTGATTGTAGAGTTATATAGCGAAAGTTATGGATAATCTGTAGTGTCGCCCCGGCATGGGGTAATATTGTATAATCTGATAGTTGGTTCCGGCAAGATTCAGGGCCTGAAGGCTAAGGTCCAGGTACCATCTGGATTTCTTCGGGCTTATGTGCGTCGTTAGTGTGAGCGAATGGTCGGCATAAGGAGAGAGGCGATAGGCTTTTGTGTTCTGGGCAAGGGAATAACGCTCGCCTGAGCTTGTCAAGGTGTAGGCCAGGCTGAACCAGGGGAAAACCAGGGATAGTGAGGCGCTGCCGCAGTATCGCGGCACATAAGGAATCTGATGGCGGTAGTTTTTGGCTTCGGGCGAACTTATGTCTACGCAGTACTGGTAGGAATATGAAGCGTCGCTATGGAGGCTGAGCCAATAGGCGAGATTTCCGGAATAGTTCACATGTAAGTCGCAGCCCGTCATCATCACACGCCCGAGATTGCGCATATTCCAAATGAACATTGAGGGCACGGCTACAATCTTGTCTTTCACCATATTGAAATAGCCGTCAATGGTAAAAGCGACTGAATGGCTTTTGCCTGCCCCACTTCGAGCCTCAACGCCTGCACCATTGCCTGCACAACAGCCTGCCCTACTACTTGCGCTACTACTTGCCCCACTATTTCCCCAACTGCGGGTCCAGGTGAGGCCCAGGTTGCTTTGCCAGGCTGTTTCGGGTCTGAGCTCGCGGTTGCCGCTGCGGGGATAATAAAGTTCATTGAAGTTAGGCATGCGGTGGCTTTCCTTTATGGATGCACGCATCCTGCCTTCACCTAAAATGGGCCGGAGTGGCAATATGTATGAGAAGCTCAGAGAAGGGCTTATCCTTCCCCTAAATATAGGCTCAGAGTACTGCTCTGTATTGTGTGCCGCACGCGAAAACTCGCCCATAGCCACTCCTAAGAGCGAGCCCACCACTGTGCAAGCCCCTCCTGTATATTTCAGAGACAGGGCCGTGTGGCTGCTGACCCTGAAAGGGAAGATGCAGCTGGCAAGGTTGGAATCCAGCCAGCCGGCAACAATATCCTCAGACAGAGACAATTCAAGCTTGTTGCCCCTCCTTCCCGTTGTCCAGCTTTTCAAAGCCATGCCGCATATCTGGGCTTCCTGCTGCCAATACAGGTCGTCTACGGGCTGCACATAGGCAGGATTACTGTCAACGTGACGGTTCCATAGCCCGCGATAGGCTACGATTGCACGACTTTTCCATTCCCTGTTGTCGAAAGAATAGACGGCATTTGCCCTTATATCCCTTTCCCACAGTCTTTCAGTGCCTTTGGAACTGTAATATACCACATTGCCCGGCAGGCCTCTTTCGGACGAGGCATAGCTCAGGT
Source organism: uncultured Bacteroidales bacterium (assembly GCA_945982095.1). Taxonomy (GTDB): domain Bacteria; phylum Bacteroidota; class Bacteroidia; order Bacteroidales; family UBA932; genus Cryptobacteroides. Next base: position 3,938 of record CAMFRR010000025.1, on the reverse strand, counting down.
TCATATCCAAGGCCCCGTTGGTCCCAACTTGCCCCGACAAGTCGGCCTCGCTCTTTAGCTTTCTGAAATCAGCCCCGACGCGCCTGGCCTCAACAAGCTCGTTACCGTTTTCAAGAATATAGGGATAGTTTCCGGCCGAACTGCAGTATTCTGCATTCAGCCTCGCTGCCCAACGTGGAGAGAAAGAATAGGAGGCGCTTATGTAGGGGGCATAAGTATTGAAAGATCCCAGCCTCATTCTGGCCTTTATGGAGCTTCTGTCTATGAAGCGGCTTCCGCCTGCATTCAGGCCGGCCCATGGTTTTTGGGAGGTCACGCTGACTGTTCCCACGCTTGAAAAGAGGCGGGCGGGCTTGAATATATCCTCGTCGCCTGCTATTTCCACACTCAGCTTTTCCACTTCCTCCAGCCCGAAACTGCCTATGTCCACCATTCCGTTCTGCATGTCTGACAGCACTACCCCATTGTACACCACAGCCGTATGCTGCGAGCCGAAGTTACGTATGCTCACAGTCTTCATACCTCCCAGACCGCCATAATCAATGACCTGCACTCCCGGCAGGCGGCGCAAGCTCTCGTCCAGGCTCGAGGCCCCTTCACGCCTGAGCTTTTCCCCTCCCAGTTCCAGCAAGGGGGAGCTGCTGACAAGCCCCCTGTCCCTGTGACCGGCCACTATAGCCGTGGCAAGAGTGTCGCGGCATGGCTCTGAAACAGCCGTGGCAAGAGTGTCGCGGCTTGGCTCTGAAAGGGCAGTGGCAAGAGTGTCGCGGCCGGGCTCGGCAAGAGCGGCGCTCAGGCTTTCCCCGTCGTGGCGGCCAGAGTTCAATGCGGCGGCCAACATAAGACTTATGATTGCGTACAAGTGCATGGGAATGCAAAGATACAAAGAAAATGACTATATTTGTAGAGTTAAATTCTGCATAATAATGGATAATTATATGTTCCCGACCTCTGCCAAAGAAGTGCAGAAACTGGGCTGGGACTACATAGACATCATATTTTTTACTGGCGACGCCTTCTTCGACCATCCCAGCTCAGGCACTGCCTGCATAGCACGCTATCTCCAAAGTTTCGGGTATCGCGTGGCCATTGTGCCACAGCCCAACTGGAGGGATGACCTCAGGGATTTCAGGAAGCTGGGAGCGCCGAGGCTGTATTTCGCCGTGAACTCCGGTGCTATGGATTCCATGGTGAACCATTACACTGCGGCCAAACGCAGGCGCAGCGATGACGCCTACACCCCAGAAGGAAAGGCCGGCATGAGGCCTGACAGGGCAGTGAGCGTATATTGCAGGATACTCAAACAGTTGTGGCCTGATATACCCGTAGTGATAGGAGGTGTGGAGGCTTCGCTCAGACGTCTGAGCCATTATGATTATTGGAGCGACAGCATTATGCGCAGCGTGCTTCTGGACAGCGGGGCTGATTTCCTCTGCTATGGAATGGGAGAAAGGCCTATGATAGCCATTACTCAGGCAATAGAAAAGGGTTGGAGCCGCCGTCAGCTTGAAAGCCTGCCGCAGTTCGCATTCTACCGCGACGGCAAGATTCCGGGCTCGGAACAGAAAGGCCCCAATGCCCCTGGATCTTCGGATAGCAACAGAAGCCCCAATGCCACTAACTCCCGGAATGTCAAGATTCTGCATAGCTACGAAGAGTGCTGCAGGAACAAGTTTGCCTTTGCCGAGAACTTCCATGAGATAGAGCTTAACTCCAACATTGCCGATCCGTTGACCCTTATCGAAGCTGTGGGCCAGGGCTATGTGCAGGTGAACCCTCCCTATGCTCCGGCAGACGAAAAACAGATGGATTCGTACTGGGCCCTTCCCTTCACAAAGGCCCCGCATCCTCGCTACAAGGACAAGAGGATTCCTGCCTTCGATATGATAAAGGATAGCATAATCACGCATAGGGGCTGTTTCGGAGCCTGCAACTTTTGCACTATTGCGGCGCATCAGGGCAAGTTCATCCAGAGCCGCAGCGAAAAATCCATACTCGAAGAAGTGAAGGCCCTGACCCAACTTCCCACTTTCAAGGGCAATATCTCCGACCTTGGAGCCCCCACCGCCAATATGTACGGAATGGGAGGAAAGAACAAGGAAATATGCGCCAAATGCAGGAAGCAATCTTGCCTTTATCCCAAGCTATGCCGCAATCTTGACCATTCACATGAAAGGCTGCTTGCCTTGTATGACAAGGTGCTGGCTATAAAAGGCGTGAGGCATATGTATATAGGAAGCGGTATAAGGTATGACCTCTTCCTGGATGAAAAAGGCTACAATATTGACGAGGGCGAGCGTTATCTGAGGGCCCTGATGTTGAAGCACTGTTCAGGCCGACTTAAAGTTGCACCTGAGCACACAGAGGATAACGTATTGAAATACATGGGTAAACCTTCCTTCAAACTATTCGAGGTATTGAGGCGGGAATTTGACAGGATAAACCTCAAGGAAGGCAAACATGTGGAACTTGTGCCATATTTCATTTCCTCACATCCTGGCTGCAGGCTGGCGGACATGAAGGCCCTTGCCCACAATCCGGCGCTCAAAGGCATATGGATGGACCAGGTGCAGGATTTTATGCCGACGCCAATGACCACTTCTTCTATAATGTTCGCAACAGGCATTGATCCACGCGATATGAAGCCCGTATTTACAGAAAAGGATCCCGACCGCAAGAAGCAGCAGAAATCCCTTTTCTTTAAAAAATAAGTTCTGATTCGTAATGCCTGTACAGAAAACAACATGCTAATCGCAGGCCCCGCCTTCGCGCCTTAACTCGAGGCTTGCAAGTCCGCCTTCGGCGGTTTCCTTGTACAGGGACGGCAAATCCTTGCCTGTGCGCTTCATAGTGTCCACTACGTGATCGAAAGAAACCATGTGCCTGCCATCACCCAGCAAGGCATAGAAACTCACGTCCAGGGCCCTCATAGCGGCCATAGGATTGCGTTCTATGCACGGAATCTGCACCAGGCCGCACACAGGGTCGCAAGTCAGGCCAAGATTGTGTTCCATGGCCATCTCTGCGGCATATTCAATCTGCTGCAGTGTGCCTCCATAGAGCTGGTTTACAGCCGCTGCGGCCATAACGCAGGCGCTTCCCACTTCGCCCTGGCAGCCCACCTCAGCGCCCGAAATTGATGCATTGGTGCGTATTACATTGCCGAAAAGGCCGGCAGTGGCCAGAGCCTTGAGTATATCCCTGTCCGAAACACCATGGGCCATCTTCTGATGGTAGAGCACGGCAGGTACTATTCCGCAGCTGCCGCAGGTAGGGGCGGTTACAACTGTCTCCCCTCGGGCATTCTGTTCTGATACGGCTAAGGCATAGGCAGTTACCAGTGCCCGTGATTTAAGGGAATCCTTGTAGCCTATGCCACGTACGTAATACTGCTTGGCCTTGCTCCTGAGCCTGAGTGAGCCCGGCAGCCTGTCATCACGCTCCAGACCTTCCTTTATGCTATGCTGCATGGTTTCCCATACATTGGCGAGGAAATCCCATATCTGAGGGCCCTCGCAACGCTCCACGTACTCCCAGTACGAAAGACCGTGGTCTTCAAGGTATTGCTGTATCTGAGCTATGGTGTTCAGAGGATATACCTGCTCATCTTTATCGGTGCCCAAAGTATGGATGCCGTCAGAGAGATTGCCACCTCCTATGCTATATACCAGCCATTTGTCGGACACGGCTCCGTCCTTGTCCAAAGCCTCAAAAAGCATGCCGTTGGTATGGAACTCATGCACGATGTCTGGGCGCCATATAATGCTCGTTTTCTCTTCTCCCAGCACCCTCAGAATGGCCTTGTCCGTCATGTGGCCTTTGCCTGTGGCTGCAAGGCTGCCGTACAGAGTCACCCTGTAAGTGCAGGCATCAGGATTCTTGGAATAGAAGATGCCGGCCGCCTTGTTCGGTCCCATCGTATGGCTGCTCGAAGGTCC
>CAMFRR010000024.1 GCA_945982095.1 uncultured Bacteroidales bacterium | reverse complement strand
GTAAGGAGTCGTCGGCAGCGTCAGATGTGTATAAGAGACAGTTGTTGGACACCGCCATTCAAAAGGCTGGGCTGACGATCAGAAACTCTGGTTCGCAGCAGAGTTCTCAGAGCCTTTTGAGGCAGAACTCGTTGCACCATACCACTGGTATCTGGATTTCAAGGGCGTGAAGACCGTGATGGTTAAAGTTGCCCTGTCTCCAGTATCTGAGGAAGGCGCCATGAAGAATCTCACAGCCGAGATTCCGGGTTGGGACTTCGAAGCTGTGCGTGAAAATGCTTACGCTGCATGGAACAAGGCTCTCGGAAAAGTCAAGATAGAGACAAAGGATGAAGAGGCACGTACTATATTCTATACGGCAATGTATCACACAATGATTGCCCCTTCTCTGTACAGCGATTGTGGAGACCCTGTACGTTACACCACTTTCTCTTTGTGGGATACATATCGCGCAGCGCAGCCTCTCTACACCATTCTGCATCCTGAGAGGATGAACGATGTTGTAAATACTTTCCTTGAGGCCTATGACAAACAGGGCGACCTTCCTGTATGGCATCTGATGGGATGCGAGACAGACTGCATGGTGGGCAATCCTGGAATCAGCGTTGTTGCTGACGCCATACTCAAAGGCTTCGATGGCTTTGATATGGAAAAGGCATATGAAGCAATGAAAGCCACAGCCCTTACTCCTGACCGCGGACAGGACTTCCGTATGAAATATGGCTATATTCCTAATGACCTTTACAACCAGTCAGTGGCAACAGATATGGAATATGCTATCGCCGACTGGGCTTTGGCTCAGGCAGCGAAATATTTCGGCAAGACTGAAGACTATGAGTTCTTCCTCAATCGCAGTCACTCATATCGCACATACTTCGACCCTTCTACAGGATTCATGCGTGGCAAGGACAGCAAAGGAGTGTTCCGCAAAAACTTCAATCCTTATCGCTCAGACCATTTCGATCATGATTACACCGAAGGAAACGCTTGGCAGTATCTCTGGCTCTGTCCTCACGACTTTGACGGCCTGGTGAAATGTTTCGAAAGCTGCCAGTGCTGCAAAACAACAGGAATGGATGCCCTTGTAAGCAAGCTTGATTCCCTCTTTACCGTAAGCAGCGAAATTGCAGGCGAAAATGTTTCACCTGACATCAGCGGTCTTATAGGACAGTATGCACATGGCAATGAGCCAAGCCACCACGTAGTATATTTCTACACTCTGGCAGGACAGCCTTGGAAGGCTGCAGACATGTTGCGCCGCATATACAAAGAAATGTACACCACTGCCCCTGACGGCCTATGCGGCAATGAAGATGTTGGCCAGATGTCAGCATGGTACGTGCTCTCAACCCTCGGCTTCTATCAGATTGAGCCGGCAGGCGGACGCTTCTATTTCGGTACCCCTCTCTTTGACAGTGCTGAAATTGCCCTTCCTGAAGGCAAGAGCTTCAAGATTATTGCAGACAACAACTCAGAAGCCCATCCTTATATACAGAGCATAGAGCTTAACGGTAAGCCTTATTCTAAACTGTATATAGATTATAAAGACATTATGGCAGGAGGCGAGCTCCGCTTTGTAATGGGAACAGAGAAGAAAACCTGGTAATTGACAGATTATCAAAATAAAAGAGGATGACCTTACATTACGGGTCATCCTCTTTTAGTATTTGAGCTGCTCAAATGCGAAGCTGGAACTACTGTATGCTGTTTTCCTTGGTGAACTTTACGATTTCGTCAATATAGCCGAAGCAAAGTCCAACAACTGTATCAGCAGCGCCATAGTATATGGCAATACGGTTGCCGTCCACCAGTGTGGCGCATGGGAAACATACATTAGGCACATCACCTGTCATCTCATAGAGTGTCTCAGGATGCAAGAGGTAAGGGCCTGTGCGGTACAGCACTTTCCACGGTTCATCCTTGTCCAGTATTGCGGCTCCGAAAGAATAGTTGAAACCCTGGCAAGTGTGGTGTACACCATGGTAGAAAAGCAGCCATCCGTCCTCAAGCTCAATTGGAACAGGACCTGCGCCCACCTTGCAACACTGCCATGCACTGTCCTCAAAGCGTGAAGGACCCATCACGAAACGATGGTGGCCCCAGAACTCCATATCAGGAGATTCGCTATAGAATATGTCGCCGAAAGGAGTGTGACCAGAATCAGAAGGACGTGAAAGAAGGGCGAACTTGCCATTGATCTTGCGAGGAAATAACACGCCATTGCGGTTATATGGCACGAAAGCGTTCTCCAACTGGTGGAAGGTCTTGAAATCAGTGGTCCATGCTATGCCAATAGTAGGTCCATGATAACCGTTGCACCAAGTCACATAGTATTTGTCCTCAATCTTAACGACACGAGGGTCGTAACCGTATTCCCATTTTCCGATTTCTGGGTTATCACAGTCGAATTCCAGCTTTTCAGGCTGAATGTCCCAATGAAGTCCGTCTTTTGAGAAACCCACGTGGAGGGTCATTCTGATATTGGTGTCGTCACAACGGAATACACCGGCATAACCGTCGCCGAAAGGAACAACGGCAGAATTGAAGATGCTGTTTGAATTTGGAAGAAGATTACGAGGGATTACAGGATTTGCGCTGTAACGCCAAAGTACTGTCTTGCATCCTTCAGGACGTTCTTCCCAAGGAAAAATGTTATTCATGGCAATTATTTAATATTTAGTGTAGTTGTCAGTTTTATATCTTTTGATGATGCTCCTATGGAAACCAGGACTTCTCCTGCTTCCACAACTGTCTCCATCTGCGGATTAACAAGGGCAAAGTCCTCAGGACCAAGTTCGAAGCTTACTTTGCGTGATTCGCCGGCAGGAATGAATATCCTTTCGAAGCCACGCAGCTGCTTCTGAGGTCGGGCAGTGGAAGCGTACAGGTCTGTTATGTATAGCTGGGCCACCTCGTCACCGTCATATTTGCCAGTATTGCTTATGGTACAGCTTACTGTGAAATTGTTGTCTCCAGATTCTGTCAGCTCTATGTCGCTGTAGCTGAAGCTTGTATAGCTGAGGCCATAGCCGAATTCATACAGGGCGGCTGAAGGCATTTCCACATAATCGTGCCCTGCAGGGAATTTCTTGTTATAATATACAGGCAGCTGTCCCACTGAACGAGGCACTGATACAGGCAGGCGGCCGGCAGGGTTGTATTCACCGAAGAGCACATCTGCGCAGGCAAGGCCTCCTTCCTGACCTGGATAGAAGAGGGTCAGGAGGGCGTCAGCATTCTCTTTTGCCCAATTCTTGTCCAATGGGCGGCCTTCAATGTAGACCACAACCATAGGTGTACCGCTGGCTTTGACGGCCTTCAGCAGCTTGTTCTGCAAGCCCATCAGCTCGAGGCTTGCCCTGTCGAAGCCCTCGCCGGATTCCATATCGCTGACTCCCTGCGAATCATCCACTACGGCTGCACCTGTATCTATATATTTTGTGCGGAAATCCCTGGCGCTGGAACCTCCCACAACCACAACAGCAACATCTGCATTCTTCGCAGCTGCAGCAGCCTTGGAAATTTCATCCCAAGATTCGTCCCTTACCGCACAGGCTTTCACATAGCTCACATTAGCCTCACCTGCCACAGCCTTGATGCCGTCAAGCACAGTCTTTACATTGCTGCGCTCCTGAGGGGCCGTATAATCGCCAAGCTGATTGTACATATTGTCGGCATTAGGACCAATGACTGCAATGCGGCTGCCTTTTTTCAGAGGAAGCACGCCCTTGTTCTCCAGGAGCACCACTCCTTCGCGCGCCGCCTTGCGTGCAAGTTCCATATGTTCGCTTGTACGTACTGTCTGAGCAGGAAGGCTTTCATCTATATATGGGTTATCAAAAAGGCCGAGCTGGAATTTCAATTTCAGAACCCTGCCAGCAGCACGGTCCAGGTCAGCCATGCTGATACGACCGGCTTCCAGACTTTCTTTCAGAAGTTTGAAGCAATTGGCTCCGAGGTCTACGTCCAAACCTGCCAGCAATGCCATTTCTCCTGCCTGCTGCTTGTCTTTTGCAATATGATGGCTGCCATACAGTCCGTCAATGCTTTCGAGATCCGACACCACAAAACCCTCGAAATTCCATTGTCCATGCAGCAGGTCTGTTAGCAGTTTCTTGTTGGAAGTGCTTGGAACACCGTCAATTGCGTTGTATGATGTCATCACTGAGAGGGCGCCGGCGTCAATTGCGCTCTTGAAGGCAGGAAGGAAGTTTTCCTGAAGATCCCTCTCTCCTACGAATGAAGGGTTGCCGTTGTGTCCACCCTCAGGAATGCCGTAAGCCACAAAGTGCTTGAGAGTGGAGATGATACCCTTGTCCCAACCGTTGGTTTTTGGAGCTGTTCCGTGAATCATCGCAGCGGCCATCTCCGATGTGAGGTAAACATCCTCGCCGTATGTTTCCTCCACCCTTGACCAGCGAGGTTCGCGTGCAAGGTCAATGACAGGGCCGTAACCAATGTGACCGCCCTGAGCCCTGAGCTCCTGAGCTATGCAGCGTCCCACTTCTTCTATTGTGGCGCGGTTCCAGCTCGAAGCAAGACCTATGCTCGTAGGGAACACGGTGGTTCCTATGGCCATGTGTCCGTGAGGGGCTTCCTCTGCCAATATGATAGGTATGCCCAGGCGGCTGTTCTCTATCGCATAGCGTTGAAGGGCGTTGTAAGTTTTGGCGGCCAGACTTGGGTTGAGGCCGTTCTCAAGTGTCTTTTTAGTCCAAGGGTCGGCACGGAAGGTTGCCCACAGCATTCCTCCGTGCTGTTCATTTATGAAACGTACATATTGTTCTGATACACAGGAGCTGTCTTCGCTGACCTTGTCATACATGGGCCACCCGAGCGGGCATAGCAGCTGGCCTATCTTTTCTTCCACATTCATACGTTTCAGAAGGTCTGCAGTTCTTTCTTCAGGGCTCAGACTGCTGTCTTGATACGCAGGAATTCCGTTGCATGCCGTCATCAGGAGGACTGTGGCTATGGCGGCCATACTTTGTGTAATCTTCATATACGCTTTAATGTGTTTGTCAAACAAATATACAAAAGAAAAAGAGAAATGCAGAAATAATAATTGTATCTTTGGGCGTTCAAATAGTAAATTCTACATTATGTTCAACGAAAACATTTACAAGGCACGTCGCAAAGAGTTCGTCAGCCGTATGCAAGCATTAGGTGCAGAAGGAGTTGCAGTCTTTTTAGGTAATGGAGAAGCCGCCATGAATTACAGCAGCAACAGTTACCGTTTCCGCCAGGACAGCAGTTTTGTATATTTCTGGGGCATAGATGAGCCCGGTTTTGCCGCCTCCATCAACCTTTCCAACGGGAAGGAGTGTATATATGCGGATGATGTTGATATTGATGACATTATATGGATGGGCCCTCAGCCTACAGTCTTGGACAAAGCCGGCAAAGCCGGAGTTGACAAGGTGTCAAAATATGCAGATTTCGACACAGCTGTGCGTTTTGCCCTGCAAAATGACATTCCTGTGCATTTCCTTCCAAGCGGACGTTACTTCAACCGCATGAAGATGGCTGAGCTTACGGGTTCTACAGCAGCACAGGTATATAAGACTGCTCCTTACGATGAGGCAGATTATGTACATTCTTCACTTGAGATGGTAAAGGCCGTAGTGTCTATGCGTCTCGTGAAAGATGATGCAGAGATAGCGGAACTGGACCATGCCTGTGACATGGGCGTGCAGATGCACACAATAGGCCGCAACGGATGTCGTCTCGGTGCGCTTGAAAGGGATTTGGCCGGCGCTATGGACGCTTTTGCCGCAACCAAGGGCTGGGGTGTGAGCTTCCCTACCATATTGAGCCAGAACGGCCAGATTCTTCACGGTCACGACCACAGCGGCGTCATCACTGAAGGTCGCCTGCTCCTCATAGATGCCGGTCTGACTTTAGACAGCTACTATTGTTCTGATTTTACCCGTACCCTTCCGTCTTCAGGCAAGTTTACCACCATGCAGAGAGAAATATACGATATTGTGGAGTCTTGTAACGAGTTTGCATTCAATATGGTGGCTCCTGGAGTAAGTTATCGAGACGTACATCTTGCCACCTGTCGTCACATGTTGTGCGGACTAAAGGACCTGGGCCTTGTGAATGGAGATACTGATGTGATGCTGGCAGAAGGTATAGCCGGAATGTTCATGCCTCACGGCCTGGGCCACAATATGGGCCTTGATGTGCATGATATGGAGGATTATGGAGAAAACTATGTGGGTTATGACGAAGACCAGCAGCGTGCAAGCCAATTGGGTCTGGGCTCGCTGCGTATGGCCCGCAAACTGGTGCCGGGCAATGTAATTACGGATGAACCAGGCATATACTTCATTCCTGCCCTTTGGGAGTATTTCCGCAAGAATGGCCTCGACAAAGGCTTTGTGAATTTTGACAAACTTCAGGCCTACGCCGATTTCGGAGGAATAAGGCTTGAGGATGACATACTTGTTACAGAGAATGGCGCCCGCCACCTCGGCACCACCAGACTTCCAATCAAGTCGGCCGAAGTAGAAGACGCCATGAAACAATAAATCGGGGGCTTTTGTAAGCCCCTGTTTTTTATTCTACAACCTTTGCAGGATAACCCAGCTTTTTCATTGCAGAAAGCAGAGTCTCCACAGAGGTCTTGGCGGCATTATATTTAATCACGACAGTGCGCTGTTCTACAGACACTTCGAGGTCCTCGACACCTTTCTCAAACGCAATGTTCTCGCGTATCTTGTTTGCGCAATTCTTACAATGTATGTTTGCGCTGAGAGTTACTGTCCTGATGTCCTTTTTAGGCTTTTTTGACGTTTTCTGTGAAACGTATGACTCTGTTGCCATGGAAATGCTCTCAGTGGCAGGCATGGCCAGGAATACGGCCAAAAGAATGTAGATAAGCTGTTTCATATGATATAATATACTGATTTAATGTTGATTATTCTGTTTTCCAAAGTGTGAATCGTACGCCAGCGTACACTTTTATGCCCATAAGCGGACCCCAAACGCAACTTGCATCGAAAGATGGCAGGCTTGTGTCCACGTGACCGTCGGCTCCCTTGACTCCCAATATCACGTTTTTCTGGCGGAAATTTGTGAGGTTCTCACCTCCCAGATAAATGTCAACGCCCTTGAATCGACGTGTAACCTGGGCATAAAGCAGCGGATAAACAGGAGTGTTGCCGTTCTTGTACAGAAGTTTGCCGTTGTCGTCAGTGAGCCCTTCCATAAAGCTGTATACCCTTGCCGAGCCGTTCAGAGATGCAGTAAAATCAAAGATCCACTTGCTGAGCCTGGTGGCATATTGGAGATTGAGCACGGCCTTGTAACGGCTGGTCATAGGGCGCTCAACCATTCCCTGAGTGGTCATCATCCTTGCATTTGTATATCGTCCGGTGAGAGTGATGGTAAATCTTTCAATAGGTTCACAAGAGAAGTCCAGCTGATAAGTGTCTGACCAACTCTTGCCCCTGGCTCCTATGTCTGCGAGGCTGTAGAAAGCGATTTTCTCCGGATTATATTCATAGTCAACAATGGACTGGTCTATGAACTGGCTCCTGAAATAATCGAAGCTAACCCAGGCATTCTGACCATAACCCAATGGGAAATAATAGCTTATGTTTCCACCAACAGTCCAGGCATCTTCCAGCATATGCTTATATTTCCATACGCCATTGTCGCTTCCCACAGGGGTTATGAAAGCCTTTGCGCTTGAAAATACTCCTATATTGTCGCTGAGAGGATTGCTGTAGCGCAGTCCTCGTCCGGCATTGGCACGAATAACCACTTGCTCTATAGGCGCGTACTTCAAAGTGAGACGTGGACTGATCTTGAAAGAGTTGCCGTAATACCATTCACCTCTCAGACCGGCAATGACAGACAGTATTGTCTCATATTTGTAAGTATATTCTCCGAATATTCCTGCGCATGCTTCAGTTGTGAGCAAATTCTCGAAACGGTTGCGGTGAAGCATTCCTCCGGGTACATCCCTCATCATGTTCTCACGCAGGAAGTCCATTGTGGTTCCGGCGCCTGCCGTGAACTTGTGGCTCTCGTTTATCTCATTCTGGTACAGCAGATTGACAAAAGCTGAATGCTGGCCTCCATGATATGTCGTAGGGCCGAAGCTGGAATTCATATCATAGTAGTTGTAATCCAGTACAGCGGCAATGTTCTGTGAGTTGTCCTCGTTCAGAGGTATACCCAGTTTCATATAGCCATTGACAGACTGATTAATTATGGACGACTGCCATGGATTCTCGAACATCTTGCTCACCTGTCCTCCGGCTCGGGTATCTCGCAGTGCCCTTACTCCGAAGCGCAGCTGTGTGCCGTTCGGGGCATAATAGAGCCAGCGGTTGGCCAGGTTGAACTGCAGGGTTTTAGGATCGTCCATGAAGCCGTCATGGTTGTGGTCCATCTCCAGGAAGTTTCCGCTGACGTGGCCCAGAATGACTGTGCTCCACTCGTCATTCAACTGGAGCGAAGATGCGATGTTGATGTCGGCCTTGGTGTCGCTCATAACGGCCGCATTGAGGAAGAGAGGTTTCTCATCCGTCGGTTTGCGGTGTTCCATGTTGATCTGGCCAGTGAGGCTCTCGACACCGTTGATGACAGAGGTCACACCCTTGGCTATCTGAATGCTTTCCAACCATTGGCCAGGTACATATCCCAATCCGAAAGGCGATGCCAATCCCCTCATCACAGGGCGATTCTCATCCAACATCTGGGTATAGACGCCGCTCAGGCCCAAAAGGCGTATCTGACGCGCTCCTGTCACAGCGTCTGAATAGCCCACTGTCACGCTGGCTGAATTCTCGAAGCTTTCCGCAAGGTTGCAGCAGGCCATTTTGCAAAGTCCTGCAGCGGTGATGGTTTCAACGCGGTTCGGTGTATATTTGCTAAGGGTGTTGCCCGGCTGGCGAGCCACCACGACTGTGGCGTCAAGGCTGTCGGCCCTGTCGGAATATATGCCTGTAGTGTCTATCTGGGCATTTGCTGCCGTTACGGCAAAGAGAGCCAGCACGAATGCTGATATATGTATGTATTTCATTATTTCTCTGTATTGATAGGATTCAACTTTGGCTGTATGCCACCCATTATCCGGGCACGCTGAAGCGGCCCAGACTTGATAAAGAACAAGGGGCAAAAGTCTAAATCCTTATAATGCAGAGTTGTGAAAGAATGTCTCCCGGCATTGGAGAGCCGCGAGGAGCGATATCGTGATTATGCTCACAACAATAGTTGCAGCAGCAGGGTCTTGGCATACGTGGAGGCAGATCCATGGACTCAGACTGAATCCTTACGTGCCATGCAGTGTCATCGCTGCCTGTCAGGCTGATTTTGAAGAGCTGGTCGCTGCAGCAATGCTCGTGTCCTGGGTCTATAGTGCTTTGGTCGCAATTGCTGCAAAGCTTGTCATGGCTTATTCCGTGCGGACAGC
>CAMFRR010000023.1 GCA_945982095.1 uncultured Bacteroidales bacterium | reverse complement strand
GCTTATCGTATGCCATAGGTTACTGCCTATGGCTAGGGTACCTGAGTAGTTACAATAAACGATTATTTTCTAGAAATAGTTGACTGTCTTCTCTTCCAGGGCAGAGAGCAGGTTATTGGCCATGCGGCTCACACCGAAACGCAGCAGACTCTTGTCCAGCCACTCGGCTCCCAGCACTGTAGATACGATGGAATAGTAGAAAAGGGCGTCATTGGCAGTGGTCATGCCGCCAGCAGGCTTGAAGCCAACCTTGCGTCCTGTTGCCTTGTAATATGCTGCTATACACTCGCACATCACAAAGGCAGCGAATGGAGTAGCATTGACATTAACCTTGCCTGTGCTGGTTTTGATAAAGTCGGCACCGGCCTCCATAGCCAGGAAAGAAGCGCGGGCAATGTCCTCGGCTGTCTTCATGATGCCCGTCTCCAAGATTACCTTAAGGCATATGTGACGGCCTGCTCCGGCCTGGTCCACTGTCTTGCGCACAGCCCTTATCTCATTGGCTGCACCCTCAAAGTCTCCGGCTCCGAACAGGCTATGGGACAGCACTATGTCCACCTCATCAGCACCGGCTTCAACAGCCATCCTGCATTCCAGGAGCTTGACATCCAGGAAACTCTGTGATGTTGGGAAGCAGGCTGAAACTACGGTTGCGTGAAGTTCAGGGTCCTTCCTTTTTCCGGCAACCACTGAAGCAAAGTTGGAATATACGCAGATGGAAGCAGGCAGAGGGTATTCTGCATACTGTTTCTGGAAAGCATTGACCTTGTTCACAAGCTTCTCAACTGAGGCTGCAGTGTCGGCAGTATTGAGGGTTGTGAGGTCCATCATAGAGAAACACTTCTTCAGGACGGCAGGGCACATCACTGCGTCAATGTTCTTGGAAATGGACTGGATGGTCTTGTCAATCTCCTGCTGATCAGGAGAATAGGAGTATTTTTCAAGTATATCCATATTAATTTAGTTAGTAGATTGTCAAATTTATGCCTTCGTCTGTGAGATCCTTCAACATCAGTTCAAGTTCACAAGCTGGTATTTTTTCCAAATCAGCCTGCGGGCTGGGGCGGTCAAGAGAATACACCATGACTGCAGAGGGTCTTAATTCTCTCACAATGTCTTTCCACGCCTGCAGGGCTGCAGGGTCTTTCCTGTAATCCAGACCTTGCGAACCCAACATCATGGTCTGCAGAATGAAATGTCCATCGAACTTTTTCATCCCTTCTGTCACCTTCTCAACAGAATAGCCGGAATTGGGTCTGTTGATGTATCGGGCCTGTGCATCGTTTGGAGCATCGAGCTTGAGAATGGCGCAGTCCACCTTCTTGAGAGCCTCGACTATTTCATCATGGTCCAGCATGCTGGCATTGGAGAGTACCGAAATCTTTCTGCCGGGGAAATGCAGGTCCCTCAGTTCAATCGTTCTGGCAATTATAGCCGGAAACTCAGGGTGAAGGGTTGGTTCTCCGTGGCCTGAGAAAGTGATGGAGTCCAGATCCTCACCTTTCTCTTTCATATCAAGCATCTTATTTTCAAGAGCTTGGGAGATTTCCTCACATGTAGGGAGGCCTGTGGCTGTACGTCCTTCGGCATTCCATCCACACTCACAGTATATGCAGTCGAAATTGCATATTTTGCCGTCTCTGGGCAGAAGATTTATTCCCAGAGAACGTCCCAGGCGACGAGAGTGTATGGGGCCGAATACTATGTTATCGAATCTGAGCATCCTGTGTTATATTCATTTCTTCCTTTTTCTCCCTTCGGGCTTTAGGGGCCATCTTAATGGAGGCCTTCTCCTTGAGCTGAGGTCTTGTCGGCGGAACATCCTTCGAACCAGAAGGGGCTTTCTCTTTAAGCTGAGGCCTTGAAGGAGAACCATCCTTCGCACCGGAAGGGGCCTTCTCCCTCATTTGAGGCCTGGCTGGTGGGGTGTCCTTCGCACCAGAAGGAGCTATTTCACCAGTGGGAGCTTTCCTCTCCTTCCTGACCAGAGGGAAGGAAGAGCTGTTTTTGGCCAGAGAGTCAAGCATTGAAGAATCCGGAGATTCAAGCTTTGGCAAAGCCAGGGTATCCGCTTTGGCGGCCAGACCCACGGTATCTGCCCAAACCACCATAGCCGGCCCATAAAAGGCCGTATCCCTGCCCTTTTGGAAATCAAAGTCAAAGAACACGGTGTCATCCTTATCCAGAGTATCCATAAGATATATCCTATAAGGAGCGAAACGTTCCACAGAACGGGACTTCATCACCAACTCATCTCTGAGCTTCTTCTCGGCTATAAGCTCTTTCTTTATATTATCCATCTTGATATTGGCCTTCTTGAGCATCTTCACATAGCGTCCGGCATCTTTCAGATACTCCTGCTGACTTGCAAGAAAATCCTGCTCAGTATAACCGTAGCTTTGGAAGACGGCGGCATAAACACGCGAAGTATCTGCAATTTTCTTCACATTCCTGTCCGTGCTTATTCTTGCATCCAGCAAGGCCATATCAGCATATATGTCAACCATGGTTTTGCGGGGAATAATCTCAGCCTGCTGCCTGCACGAAGCCAAAGGCAAAGCAAGCAGCAAGGCTGTCACCATATGACATATAAACTTATTCACGACTAGCGTATTACAGCGCCATACTCCTTAGTCAGCAGGCCAAGGATATTATTCATTATACGCTCTGTATCCTGATCGGTAAGGGTCTTGTCAGGGTCCTGGAGCACAAAGCTCATGGCATACTGCTTCTTGCCCTGCGGAATCTTGTCACCGCGATATACATCGAACAGACCCACTGACTTCACCATCTTCTTGCCGGCCTTGATTGCAGCCTTGCGCATATCTGCATAGCTTACGTTCTCATCCACGAGCAGAGCCAGGTCACGGCGCACCTCAGGGAACTTAGGCAATTCAGTGAATTTCACCTTATTGCGCTTAACAAGCTTGAACAGGGCCGGCCAGTTGATTTCCGCTGCGAAGACAGGCTGCCTGATTCCGAAATTCTTGGCATAAGAAGGCAGGACAGTACCCATAGTACATACACTCTCACCGCTGCCAGGCAACTTGTAAACAAGGCCCTCGGCGAAAAGATCAGACGGAGCAGCCTCAGTCTCAAACTGCCACAGATCGGCGCCAATACGTTTGAAAAGAAGCTCGACATAGGATTTCAAGGCATAGAAGCTGCCTTTGCAAGGTGCTGAATTCCAGCTCTTTTCCTTATTACCTGTCATGAACAGGCTGAAAGCAGTGTGCTCCTCTATCTTGGCCAGAGTATCAGGAGTAGTGCCAGGCTGCCTGAGCTTGTATACACTTCCGTACTCGAAAAGCTTCATGCTTGTACACTGGCGGTTGATATTGTAGGCAATCACCTCGAGACCACCAGGAATGAGGCTCTGGCGCATCACATTGAGATCGCTGCTAAGAGGATTCATTATGCGCACGCAGGCATCTTCAGGGCAAGTGCTGAGCTTGCTGTAATAATCGCTCTTTGTGAGCGAATTGTTCATCATTTCATTGAAGCCGTTTGCAGCCATAAAATCGCTGAGCCTGTTGCGAACTGCCTCAGGTTCAGGATGCTGAGAAGGATTGACTGAGCTGTGTATGCTCGCAGGGAGTTCTATGTTGTTGTAGCCGTAGATTCGGAGTATCTCTTCCACAACATCACACTCACGGTACACGTCAACCATATATGAAGGCACAGCAACCACAGAGCCATGCTCAGTCTTTTCTATGAACTCATACTGGAGATATTCCAGTATCTTCTCTATGGTGTCATGGCCTATCTTCTTGCCAATAAATTTCTCTATGCGCTCATAATCCAGCTCCACCCTCTTCTTTTCAATATCAGCGCTGTAAACCTTCTTCAAATCACCTACTATGTGACCGCCGGCAATGCTGCATATAAGACCTGCTGCACGTTTTGCAGCCCACTCGGTCACGAGAGGGTCGCATCCGCGCTCATAGCGGAAAGAAGCGTCAGTCTTGAGTGTATGACGCTTGCTGGTCTTACGTATGGCAACAGGGTTGAAATAGGCGCTCTCAAGGAAAACTGTGCCTGTGCTTTCTGTCGTACCGCTGTCCTCTCCACCGAACACACCGGCTATACACATAGGATTGCTTACGTTTGCAATTACCAGGTCACGGGCATCAAGCTTGCGCTCAACTCCATCCAGGGTGGTTATAGGTTCATCCTGGGCTGCCCAGCGCACAACAACCTTCGAACCTTCAATCTTGGCGGCATCGAAAGCGTGGAGAGGCTGGCCCACCTCCATCAAAACAAAGTTGGTAATATCCACCACATTGTTGATAGGGCGCAGGCCTATGCTCTGCAGACGTGAGGCGAGCCATTCAGGAGAAGGGCCCACAGTGACGCCTGAAATTGTATAACCGCTGTAACGAGGGGCTCCTTCAGTGGCAAGTACCTCAATATCAATAGCCTGCGTATCATCAGGACCTAACACGAGCTGGCTGTCCACCTCGGGAATATTGAGGCGGCAAGGGATATTGTTGAGCTTGAGGTAGGCGTAAAGGTCACGGGCCACACCAATATGCGAAGCACCGTCCACACGATTCGCAGTAAGACCTATCTCAATCACAGTCTCATCCTTAAGCTGGAGGAAGTCTTTGGCAGGAGTGCCGGGCACAGCGTCATCGGGAAGTATCATTATTCCCTCATGTCCGCAGCCCAGGCCCAGCTCATCCTCTGCGCAGAGCATACCGTAGCTCTCAATGCCGCGAATCTTGCCCTTCTTGATTTTGAAATCGCCGGGAAGCACTGTACCTATGCTTGCAAGCAGCACCTTCTTGCCGGCCTCACAGTTTGGAGCGCCGCACACAATCTGAATGTAGCCGTTCTCATCCAGGAGTGAGCTGCAAGCCTCTTTCTCAGGGCAGTCGCCCATATCTACCTTGGTCACATGCAGATGGTCAGAATCCGGATGGTTCCAACATTCCACAACCTTTGCCACTATCACACCTTTGAGGCCGCCCGGAATCTGCTCCGTGGTCTCGACCCCATCCACTTCCAAACCTATGGAGGTAAGTGCCTCAGCAATCTGCTGAGCGCTGAGATCACACTCCAGGTAATCTTTCAGCCAAGAATAACTAATTGTCATATTTATTTCCTTATATCATCATTACTGAAGAGAGAATCCACGAACTCCCTCTGGTCAAATATCTTGAGGTCATCGGCATGCTCGCCAACGCCAACGAATTTCACGGGAACCTTCATCTGGTCCACAATGCCTACGACAACGCCTCCCCTGGCACTTCCGTCCAATTTTGTAATGGCAAGTGCGCTGATATCAGTGGCGGCAGCAAACTGCTTTGCCTGCTGATAAGCATTCTGCCCCGTACTGGCATCCAAAACGAGCAATACCTCATGAGGGGCATCAGGAACCACCTTACGCATCACGTTGCGTATCTTTGTAAGTTCGTTCATCAGATCTATGCGGTTGTGAAGACGTCCTGCCGTGTCGATAATAACGACATCCGCACCCTTCGCCTTGGCAGAAGCCACGCTATCGTAAGCTACAGAAGCCGGGTCAGAACCCATCTGCTGCTTTACAATATCCACACCGGCACGCTCTGCCCATATGGTAAGCTGGTCCACAGCGGCAGCGCGGAATGTGTCAGCTGCCCCTACAACCACCTTCTTACCGGCCTTGCGCAGCATAGTGGCTAGCTTGCCTATGGTGGTGGTCTTGCCCACTCCGTTCACTCCCACAACCATCATCACATAGGGTTTGTGGACAAATGAACCGAACATGGCATCCAGGGTAGGTTCCTGCTTACAGCCCTCATCCATGAGAGTGCCTATCTCCTCCCTGAGCATGGACATCAATTCGTTGAAGTTCATGTACTTTTCACGCTCTACCCTATCCTGAAGCGCATCAACTATCTTAAGTGTGGTGTCCACACCCATATCTGACTCTATCAGAGCCTCTTCGATATTGTCGAGAATATCGTCATCAACTGTGCTTTTTCCGGCCACCGCCCTGGTGAGCCTTTCAAAAAAGCCTCTTTTGGTTTTTTCTAAGCCTTCCTTATACATACCTATATATAAGTGACAAAGATAGTAAAAAAATACAATAAAAAACAGGAGGATGGCCACAAGTTATAAGCTTGCAAACCACCCTCCTCTTATCGGAGTACACGACGTATCGTGCGCGGAATTATTTCTTCTTGAAGTACTCGCCAGCCTTCTCAGCCTCTACGAGCTCCTCTTTGAATACGTAAGCACCTGTCTTAGGGGATTTCTCCATCTTGATGCATTTAGTCATCTTCCTCTCGCCTGATTTGGCGTTGAAGGTTGCCACTGCTTTTTTTGCCATAGTAGTCTATCTCCTAAAAATTATTTGATCTCCTTGTGAACAGTCACACGGCCAACACCGGCGTGATATTTCTTGCGCTCGATACGCTCAGGAGTGTTCTTCTTGTTTTTTGTGGTAACGTAGCGGGAAACTACAGACACACCGGCCTCATTCTGCTCGATGCTCTCCAGGATAACCTGTACCCTTGCGTCTTTGCTTTTCTTTGCCATAGCTCACAAAATTAATAGATGTTAATAAAACCTTTTTTCTGAGCCTCACGCAGAGTAGCGTCGAGACCATTCTTCTCGATAGTCCTCATACCTTTTGCAGATACGCGAAGGGTGATGAACCTGTTCTCGGCCTCTGACCAGAATTTCTTGGTCTTGAGGTTGATTTCGAAGGTGCGTTTTGTGCGGAGTTTGGAGTGTGCAACGTTGTTGCCTACCATTCTCTTCCTTCCTGTTACTTGACAAACCTTTGCCATAATATTATACCTTTTTAAATTTTTTACTACTTACTGAAATTTACCTTTAGGAAGCGATTCCATCTGATATTCTTTGGGAAAGCTTTGTTTGCGTCCGACGAAAACCATATGATGACCGGCTTGCCCACAATCTGTTCCTCAGGAACAAAACCCCAATAGCGGCTGTCCAGGGAATTGTGGCGGTTGTCTCCCATCATGAAATAATAGTCCTGTGCGAAGGTGTAGCTGTCTGAAAGTTCGCCATCGATATAAATCAAGCCGTTTTCCACTTTCAGGCCATGACCCTCATATGCAGTTATTATCCGTTCATACAGAGGCAAGTTAGCCGGGCTTAGCGCAACTGTTGCGTCTTTTGCCGGAACCCACAGAGGTCCGAAATTGTCCCTTGTCCAATGGTAATCCTCCGAAAAAGGGAAGATGGACAGATAGGAATCAGGATAATCTGCAGGATACACGTCGTTGTTCGCTGTGACACTTGTTACATTCGCAAGGGCGGCAATTTTATCCTTCTGGGCCTTTGTGAGACACATCTGGGGATAAACCGAAGTCTGCGAATCGTACCAGGTTTCGGCTCCGTTGATACCCAAATCCTCAAGGATGAGGGAGTTGATGCGGGTGCCGTTGGTCACTACAGTGTATGAAGTCTGCATACCGGGAAATTCTTCCGCACGCACGCCGTTCACATACAACGCTCCGTTTTCAATCTTCAGGGTGTCACCGGCAATGGCAACGCATCTCTTCACATAATGGTCCACTTTATCCCATGGCCTGACCTTCACAGGTCCGAACTGGCGTATAGCCTGCTCCCTTCCCATCAGGCGGCACATCATATAATAATCTGCGCCGGGATTGCGGGTGAGCACCGTGTCTCCATTAGGGAAACCGAACACCACAGGATCGTTGCGTTTTACATGGCCGAAGCCCTTCAAACGGCGATAGTCATTGCTTATCAGGGTACTGTAAGATTCCCTGCTGCCTATAACATTGTGTGTGAACGGAATGGTCAGAGGAGTTTGAGGCAGCCTCGGACCGTAAGACAACTTGCTGACAAACAAGTGATCCCCTGTCATCAAAGAACTTTCCATCGAAGATGAAGGAATCTTGAAAGCCTGGAAGAAAAAGATGTTGATGAATGTCACCACGATTACTGCGAATATAATGGCATCCACCCATTCGGTGAAGGCATTGCGTTTCGCCTTGTCTCTCGGTTTCCAGAAAGTCCAATTGACCTTCTTTGTGACAGTCATGTCGAAAATTACGACAAGACCCGTAATCCACCACCAATTCCCCAACCAGATTACCCAAACCGTGTAGAGCAAGGCCCAAAATATGAATCTTGCCCAAGGATTGCGGTATAGTTCCTTCAGGTTCATTTATCTACAAGCTATTTTCTAACTGAATCGATTACAGCCTTGAAAGCAGCAGGGTTATTCATGGCGAGGTCGGCAAGAACTTTACGGCTGAGACCGATGTTGTTCTTGGCAACAGCACCCATAAACTGAGAATAAGTCATACCATACTGACGTACGGCTGCATTGATCCTCTGGATCCAAAGAGCACGGAAATTGCGCTTTTTGGTCTTACGGTCACGATATGCATAGGTCAGACCTTTCTCATAGGTGTTCTTGGCCACCGTCCACACATTCCTTCTGGCAAGGAAATTACCGCGGGTTCTCTTGAGAATCTTTTTGCGGCGAGCCCTTGAGGCTACATGATTTACACTTCTTGGCATAAACTAAAACATTTTAAACATTACTACATTCCCAACAAAGCTTTGACCCTTTTTTGATCGGCCGGAGTAATGACGGCAAAGTGGTCAAGATTTCTCTTCTGCTTTTTGGTCTTCTTTGTGAGGATGTGGCTGTGATAAGCGTGTTTCCTCTTGATTTTACCCGTTCCGGTAAGCGTGAAACGCTTTTTTGAACCGGAGTTTGTTTTGATTTTAGGCATAACTAAAACTTTTTAACGGTTGATTAATAATATAGTATCCAATCACTGGATTATTTCTTCTTGACAGGAGAAAGCATCATTATCATGCGCTTGCCTTCAAGCTTAGGCATCTGCTCGGCTCTGCCGTACTCCTCAAGCTCCAATGCAAAGCGCAGAAGCAGTTTCTCACCCTGCTCAGAGTAAACGATGCTGCGACCCTTGAAAAACACGGAGGCTTTTACCTTATCACCCTCCTGAAGGAACTCCTGGGCGTGCTTGAGCTTAAAGTTGAAATCATGCTCATCGGTATTAGGTCCGAAACGTATCTCCTTGATTTCCACCTTTGTGGAATTCTTCTTCATCTCCTTGGCCTTGCGACGCTGCTGGTACAGATATTTCTGATAGTCAAGGATTTTGCAGACAGGAGGATCAGCCTTTGGAGATATCTCCACAAGGTCCAGCTCCAATTCGTCAGCCAGAGCAATGGCTTTGGCTATAGGGTATATGCCCTGTTCGGGGATGTTCTCACCCACCAGACGCACCTGGGGTACGGTGATTTCATCATTTATACGAAGTTCATCGTCAGCTTTTTCGCGTACTTGCTGACGTGGTGCAGCCTGCGGCCTTGGGGCAGGCTTAGGGCGGAAAGTTGGTTTGAATGGTGCTGCGATAAGAGTGTCCTCCTACTTGTTTAATTGTTGTTTTACTTCTTCCTGTACAAGGCTGATGAAGGCCTCAACTGGCATAACTCCCTCATTCACACCA
>CAMFRR010000022.1 GCA_945982095.1 uncultured Bacteroidales bacterium | reverse complement strand
ACGAGATAGGAGTCCGTCTCGTGGGCTTCGGAGATGTGTATAAGAGACAGCATATACATAGGTATGTTTTTGCCGGTGTTTGCAATCTTTATTTTTTTTCATAACTTCGCGGCTCAATTTATCCGTTCAAATCGTGAATTTGACCATGATAAATTGAAAGTGCTTTTTTGAAGTGATTCGAAATAACATTATAAGTTTAACCTAAAAACAACATCCCATGAAGAAAATCAAGATTTTTCTCTCATTGATGCTTTCACTCGTGGCTGTTCTTGCCAATGCACAGAACATAGATATCCACGGTACAGTGACTGATGCCGCTACAGGAGAGGGTATCCCTGCAGTTGCAGTACAAGTGAAAGGAACTACACATGGCGTAATGGCTGACGCTGATGGACAGTACACCATCAAAGCTCCGCAGAACTGTGTGCTCGTGTTCACTGCTCTCGGTTACAATGTAGTCGAGGTGAGCACACAAGGCAGGACAGGCCACATGAACATCATTCTTGAGCCTGATGCCAAAATGTTGGATGAGACTATAGTCGTTGCTTACGGTGCGACCAAGAAGTCTTCATTCGTGGGTTCTGCAACCCAGCTCAGCGGTGACAAACTTGCC
Organism: uncultured Bacteroidales bacterium; assembly: GCA_945982095.1. Taxonomy (GTDB): domain Bacteria; phylum Bacteroidota; class Bacteroidia; order Bacteroidales; family UBA932; genus Cryptobacteroides. The sequence continues at coordinate 8,864 of CAMFRR010000022.1, read as the reverse complement.
ACCACCCAGTCAACCAACATCACCAAAGGTCTCGAGGGTGCTATCGCAGGTCTGCAGATTGCCAGCTCAAATGGCTCTCCTGGATCAGGAGCTTCTATCCAGATCCGTGGTTTCGGTTCAATCTCTGCATCAACCAACCCTCTCATCGTAGTTGACGGTACCCCTTATGAGGGCTCACTCAACTCAATCCCACAGGTTGATATCGAGTCTTTGACCGTATTGAAGGATGCTGCTGCAAACTCAATGTACGGTGCCCGCGGTTCAAACGGTGTGATTCTCATCACCACCAGACGCGGCAACTCAAGCAAGGTTCACGTAAGCCTCGATGCAAAATGGGGTGTCAACAGCCGTGCAATCCCTGATTATGAGACTGTTTCAAACCCTGGTGACTACTACGAGCTTTTGTGGGAGGCACACAGGAACAGTGTATATTATAATGGTACTATGGATCTCGCTCAGGCAGGTCTTTATGCTTCAGGCTACCTGGCACAAAGCGTCGGCGGTTACAATATCTATAAAGGCATAGCTGACGACCAGATTATCGATCCTACTACAGGCAAACTCAATGCCAATGCAAAAGAGCTCAAATGGAACGACAGCTGGTCTGAGCTCTGCTTCCGTCCAGGTCTCCGTCAGGAGTACAACCTTTCTGCTTCAGGCGGATCTGAGAACACTCAGGGCTATTTCTCTGTAACTTACCTCGATGATGCTGGTTACGTAGCAAACTCAGGTTTCAAGCGTCTTACTGTACGCGGTAAGGTTGACCACCAGTTCAGGAACTGGCTCAAGGCCGGTGTGAACATTTCATATGCCAACACCAACAGGAAGGTATACAATGATAGCGAGTCAAACAACTACGCGAACCTCTTCATGACTATCAACCAGATACCTCCTATCTATCCTGTATACCAGTATGACCTTGCTACAGGTGAGCCTGTTTATGACAAGAATGGCAACAAAGCATATGACTGGGGTACAGCCGGACGTCCTTTCGGAGCCAACGGCAACGCTTATGGCCAGCTCGTAACCTCTGACTACAACACCATCATCGACAACGTTTCTTCACGCGCTTACCTCAACGCCACTCTTTACAAGGATCTCGTATTCTCTGCAAACGTTGCTTTCGATGTATTCAATACTAAAGACAACAGCTACATGACTCCGCTCGGTGGTGATGCTCTCAACGTAAACGGCCGTGGCTACCAGACCATGAAGCGTTACTTTGCCCTCAACACCAACCAGCTCCTTACCTGGTCTCCTAAGTTCGGCAAGAACAACATCAACCTGATGGTAGGTCACGAGATCAAGAAAGACCAGAGCTACTACATGGAGGGACATATGACCAACTTCGTAGACCCTAACGTTTCTGACTTTGCCAATGCTGTAGTATACCAGAACCTTACTTCAGCCACCGGCGAGTACTTCCTCCAGGGTGTATTCGGACGTTTCGAGTGGAGCTATGATGACCGCTATTATGCTTCTGCATCAGTACGTGGTGACGGTTCTTCACGCTTTGCAAAAGACAAGAGATGGGGTGCTTTCTGGGCTGTAGGTGCAGGCTGGAACATCAGCAATGAGTCATTCCTCCAGAATGTTCCTCAGATCAACTTCCTCAAACTCAAAGCCAGCTACGGTACTCAGGGTAACGATAACATCGGTTACACCAAAGTATACCAGGACCTCTACAGGATTGACCGTGTTGACGGTCAGGCAGCCCTCACCAAAGTGTTCCGTGCTGCTCCTGAAGTTACTTGGGAGAAATCCAACAACTTCAACGTAGGCTTCGAGTCCAAGTTCTTTGACATACTCTCACTCAATGTAGAGTACTTCATCAAGGATACCAAGGACATGATTTACAGACGTCCTCTTGCTTCTTCACAGGGATCTCCTTCTTTCCAGTTGGTGAATGATATCGATATGCGCAACTCAGGTGTCGAGTTTGAACTGAACCTCAACCTTCTCCGCAAGAAGAACGTTACATGGGACTTCAACCTCAACGGGACACATTACAAGAACAAGATTCTCCGTCTCCCTTCAGATTACCCGACTTACGGTAAACAGGTGGGCAATGCTTGGCGTGAGGTCGGTCAGCCTCTCTACAACTACTACCTCAAAGAGTATGCGGGTGTAGATCCTGCAACAGGTCAGGCTCTCTTCAATGTATATGAGACAGATGCCGAGACCGGACTTTCAACCGGCGTGTTCAAGGAGACTACTACAAGCTCTACTGATGCCACTTATGTCAAGACAGGCAAGACTCCTATACCTGACATCTACGGCGGTTTCGGTACAAGCCTGAAGTTCTACGGCTTCGATTTCAACGCATCTTTTGCTTACCAGTACGGCGGTTACACTCTTGACTCAGTTTACCAGGGTCTGATGAATGCAGGTAACCTCAACAGCAACTGGCACAAAGACATTTTCAACCGTTGGACTCCACAGAACACCAACACTGACGTTCCACGTGTTCAGCTCGGCGGCCAGCAGGCAAATGCGACTTCAACCCGCTTCCTCATCTCATCTTCTTACATAAGCCTCCGTTTCGTGACTCTCGGTTACACTCTTCCTAAGAAGTGGACCAACGCCATCAACATGAAGGGAATACGTATATATGTACAGGGTGAGAACCTCTGGTACCTCTCAGCACGTAAGGGTATGGACGTACGTAAGTCATTCAGTGGAGACACAGGAAACACATACTCTGCTCTGAGGACTATCTCTGGCGGTATCAATGTAACATTCTAAACAAAGGAGACAAAGTAATGAAAAAGATATTTTTGACCTTGTCAGCTGCTGCACTTGCCCTCGTAGCTTGCGACAAACAGTTTGACGTTGTAAGTTCAGGCAACCTGTCCGGCGAACAAGCCAGCCAGATGGTTGAGGCTGATCCCGATTTCCTTGCTTCGTATGTGAATGGTCTTTACTCCTATATGGTTGCGTATCAGGGTGATCACGATGCCTATGGCTTCCTCAGCAATCAGGCTATGCTTGATCTTATGGGTGAAGACATTGCTGTTGGCGGTACTCTCAACTGGGGAAAATTTGATATTTCTCACTCTTACGGCGGATATGAGTATGCCCACACCGCATATCAGTGGAATTGCTACTATACAATGATTTCTAAAGCAAACGAAATCATTGACTTCTTCGGAGAGAGCGACCCTCAGAATCCGATACTCAGGGGCTATCTCGGTCAGGCATATGCCATCAGGGCCCTTGCCTATACAACCATCATACCTATCTATCAGGATCCTGTTACAGGCACAACTCCTTCTACCAGCTTCGCATCAGACAAACCTGGCGTTCCTATTATCTATGCTACCCGTGATGCAAAGAGCGCAGAAGAGGCTGATTCCAAAGCCGGCCGAAACACCCTTGCTGACGTATGCGAGGAAGTAGAGAGGAATATTGCTCTTGCACAGCCTCTTCTCGCCGGATATGAGCGTGGTACAAAGAATGAGATTGACGAGACTGTTCTCAACGGTATAGCTGCACGTTACTATCTTCTGAGCCATCAGTGGGAAAATGCTGCTGTGGCTGCCGCTGCTGCCCAGGCTTCTTACACCGTGCTTCCAAAATCAGCCATACTTACCAATGGCTTTATGGAAGTTACAGATCCTGAGGTCATGTGGGGCTTCAACCACTCGACTGAGACCATGACTTCATACGCATCATTCTTCTCACATATGTCAAATGAATCTGCAGGTTATGGTGGAATTGGCCAGTCTGTACGTTGCATCAACAAGGCACTCTATGACAAGATTCCTGTAAGTGACATCCGCAAGAGCCTCTTCAACGGTCCGGACGGTGATCCTAGTGCTGCAACCACAGGTGCCAAGCTCCCTTATGCTTCACGTAAGTTCGGATTTATGGCAAGCTGGCTCCAGGACTACCTCTACATGAGGGTTGAGGAAATGATTCTCATTGAGGCTGAGGGATATGCACGTCAGAACAAAAACTCTGAGGCAGCTACTGCACTCAAGAAGCTCATGGCTCAGCGTGACGCAACCTGGTCACAGTCTTCTGCAAGCATTGATGACGTACTTCTCCAGAGGAAGATAGAGCTTTGGTGCGAGGGCTTTGAGTACTATGACATACGCCGCAACGGTCTCGGTATCACACGTAAATACACCGGTACCAACCATCTTGCAGCCAACCAGATGAACTTCCCTCCTCACGATGCTTCCTTCAACTTCCAGATTCCTAAGTCAGAGCTCGAGAACAATACTCACATTACTGAAGAGGAGAAGGGTGATTACTACGATCCAACTGAATAATAGACTACTGAATTATGAAAAATATATCTAAAATCATATTTGTAGCATCACTTGCTCTTGCAGCCATTTCTTGTAACAAGTCTGCACCGGAGAAAGCTGCAGTTGAGTCAAGCTTTGATGCCTGCGCTCCTGTCCCAACTGCTTCAATAGATGCTGCGAGCTTTACTACAGACGGTTTGACTGCCAGTGTAAAGGTCTCTTTCACAGGTGTCACTGACGCGTCCTCAGATAAGCTTTCATTGGGCCTCGTATATTCGACAGACCCTACTTTCGTTGAGTCTTCATTTGTGCCTGCAGCTGAGCTTAAGGACGGTACCTACACCATTACCTGCAACGTAATTGCCAAGTCAAAGACTTATTTCAAGGCAGTTGCTGCAAATGCAGGCGGCTCGTCTTATTCTGAAACTCTTGCCAAGGATATTCCTGACATACCTTTCTATCTCAAGATTTCAGGTACATACTTCGTAAAAGAGACCAGCGAGGCAGATGGTCATGAGTATGAGCACGACATAGAGATTGCTGTTGATAAAAATGATAATACTAAGTGCATTATCAAGAACATCGAGCCATACTATGCTTCAAATGGTCTTCTTTTTAACAAAGGTTACAATTATCTGGAGGGTATAGTAGATAATGATGCCGAGACCATCACTGTACCTGCACTCACTTCTCTTAATCTCGGTGGTAGAATGGTATGTGGACTTGGTGATGAAGGTCTTCTGGACATTGTCTTCAAATTCGACGGAACAAATGCCCTGATAAGAGACATCTCAATGTACATCGTATACATCAATGAAAACAATGGTCTCTCTGCTGAGGATGCATATGCTCCTACAACTTACACGAAGAAGTAAGTTTCTCTCCTGACATTTTTATCAGACAATGTCTCTTGACAGCTTTGAGGCATTGTCTGATTTTTTTCATAAATTTGCCCCGGAATTACATACTATGAAACTGAATATGAAAATCTTTGACAGGATGAAGCAATTTTTCCTCTTTCTGTTGCTGCTCTTTCCTGCTTCTGCATTTGCAGAGACAGTCGATTTGAATCGAAGCATGCAGCTTGCCTCAGGCTTTTTTACCTCTTTGGGAGACATTAGTCCACGCCTGAATCTTGTTCAGGAGGCTAATAGGACAAAAGCGGCGGATGAATCCCGTACCTATTATATATATAATAATTTGAACGGTGGTTTTGTCATTGTTGCAGCCGACGATTGCGTTTATCCAGTAATAGGATATTCCCGTGACTCACAGCTCTCACTGGACAATATTCCTGAGAATATGCAGTACTGGCTGGACATGTGGTCAGGGGCGATTACGGATATGAGGGCAAAAGGTCTTACAGAACCTGGTGCCGAGTATGCTTGGGCGCAGCTGCTCCAGGGAAAGAGACTAAATTCCACCAAGGCTGAGGCGTCAGAGCTTCAGCTGGAGACTGCAAAATGGAACCAAGATGCCCCTTATAACAACAAATGTCCTATGGACGGCGCAAAACGCAGTATGACAGGTTGTACCGCAACCGCTACCTGTATAATTATGCGTTACCATAAGTGGCCTGACGCCGGGGTTGGGACATTACCAGCCTATACTACTTATACCAAGAAAATCAAGGTGGACGCCATCACTCTGGGCGAAACTTATGATTGGAATAATATGCCTCTTGAATACAATGGTCAGTCAACTGAGACCCAGAATAACGCAGTGGCCACGCTTATGCAGCATGTGGGCGCAATGATAAAATCTGACTATGCTGCAGAAGGTACAGGTGCATACCCTTCAGATGTAGTTATCGGTATTGGCAAATACATGAATTATGACAAAAGTGCCGTACGTTACAGTGCAGCGAACTACTCCAAGGACGAATGGGTGGGCATGATTAAGAAGGAGCTAAATGAGAACGGCCCTGTTTTCTACGATGGTCTTTCTGAAAGAGGGGGACATGCCTTCGTTGTGGACGGATATGACTCCAATAACCTTCTCCATATCAACTGGGGATGGGGCGGTTCAGGAGATGCCTTCTATAATTATCCTGCAATAGGGGAGTATACCATGGATAACGGTGCCATCTTCAACTTCAAGAAAGATGAAGGTGGTCAGGAGCCTGACAACATCTCTCTTTATTCTCATAATGGCAGCAAAGGCCTGAGCCTTGACAGGGATAAGATAGAACCGGGAACGAAATTTAAGGCAACTCTCAAATATGTGGCCAATCTCGGAAATGTGGAGTTTGCCGGATATGTGGGTCTGGGCAAGTTCAACCACAATGGAGAGCTTGACGAGGTATGTTTCTCTACTGATGGTCAGTTCAATCCCCAGTATGTATATACTGTCACCTTGCCTGATTGTGTCTTCAATTCTGAAATCAATATTGGCGACTATCTCCAGCCTATCTACAAGTCAGACAGGACTCCTGAGTGGACAGCGCTGCCATACGACCATCTTGTTGATGATTTCGTAGGACGTGTATATCTTGCTGATGCCACAACTCTTGCACAGGAGACAAAAATCAATTACTCAAAGACTGCGTCAACCTGTACCATAACGACAAAGTCCGGCTCAAGTATGAGCCTTGTTGATGCTTCAGGCAAAGAGATGAGTTCTGCATACAGTTTGTCTGACGGCCAGATGACCGTAGACCTCAAAGCTCTGTCATCCGGTACCTATACCCTGAAACTGTCGAAGGGCAAGGAATACAAAGAAATTTCATTGACATTCGGACTTAAATAGCAAGATTATGAAAAACAGATTTCTGATAACCCTATTCTTTTCTTTTCTGATGCTGGCTTCTTGTGAGAAGACAGGTCCGTATATCAATGTCGATACTGAGTCAGTGGAACTTGGGACAAATGGAGAGGCGGTGACAGTCAATGTGAGCGCCAACTGTACCTGGAGCCTTGCTACATCTGAGGAATGGATAAAGGTAAAACGCGGAGCCGATGCTCTGACCTTGCTTATAAGCGCGTCCAAGAACCAGGGCACAGAAAGCAGGGAGGGTACCGTAACCCTCAAGGCCGAAGGCGTTTCCAAGACCATAAAGGTGAAACAGGCTCAGATGAATGTAGTAAATGTGCTTGGAGACACGCAATTGACTATGGACAGCAAGTCAGGTCAATTAGATATAAAGGTGGAATTCAACACAGAATTTACTTCTGAAATCACAGCTGGCAGTGAGTGGCTCACCATCGTAAGTACCAAAGCCTTGTCAACCAAGACTATAACTCTTAAGGTGGCAGAGAACAAGACTAAGGATACAAGACAGGCCCAGCTTGTGATAAAGGCAGAGGCTTGTCAGCCTGTTACAGTCACAATCAACCAGACCGGTCAGCCACAGTCATTCTCTTATACCGTTTCGGGAGTCAGCTCTTTCAAAGTACCTACTCTCGACAATAAAGGCAATGCTGCCACGGTCAAGGTAAACGGACAAAGTTATGACTACAAGGCCGGAAAATCATTGGAGGTAGAAGGCAGCGCCCAGTTTGAAATCACTGGTCCGGAAATATACGGAGTGAGCTTCAATGGTTGCGAAGGCCTTGATGCTGTGGACTTCTCTATGCTTTAGACAAACGGCTGCGGCGTACGCTTATTTCAGCCCGAGAGCCTCTATCAGGCAATCGTTCTCTATAAGAAAACCGTCGTGGCCGAACTCTGAACTGATTTCATAATGGCAGGCGTCAGCTATCACTGAGGCGGCATATTCTCCCAGACAAGGAGGGAAGAGCTGGTCGGTGCTTATGCTGATAAGCCTGCATTTCGCTTTTATTGAGGCCAAGGCTTTTTCCACGCCCCCACGGCCGCGTCCAATGTTCATAGAATCAAGGGCATAGCTCAGGTACCAGTAGCTGTAGGCGTCGAATTCTCGTCTTACCAGCTTTTCTCCCTGGTATCGCTGATAAGAAGCGGCCCTGTCGGCAAAGAGGCAGTCCTCGTCGCTCTCGGCCTGGGTGAGGTTGTAGCCCTGTGGGGTACGGTATGAAATCAGAGCCTGTGCCCTCGCGCACTTCAGGCCCTCTGCGCCTCCCTGTATGCTTTCGGCTGCAAGGAAGCTGGGGTCAAGTTTCAGAGCCATTCTCTGGCTTTCGTTGAATGCAGTCATATATGGTGGAGTGCGGAATGTGGTAGCCACCAGGTCAGCTTCCTTAAATATCTCCGGCTGTAAAACGAGCCACTCGTATGCCACGAATCCTCCAATTGACGGGCCAATGAGAAGGTCTACACATTCTATCCCGAGAGCCTGTCTTACAAGGTCATTGGCCCTTGCCATGTCCCTTACTGTGGTTTTAGGGAAATCCAGCAGATAAGGCTTGCCGCCTGCAGGCTTTATTGTCGCCGGCCCGCATTCACCATAAGATGAGCAAAGCATTGAGACACAGACTACAAACTCTTTTTCCGGGTCTATGGGCTTTCCTTCTCCAACCATCTGCGCCCACCATTCTTCAGGGTTGGCATTGCCTGTGAGGGCGTGGCATATCCATACCACCTTTTCTCCTTTTGAATACTCTCTGTCCGAACAGAAATAAACCAGATCCATCTGGTCCAGCTGCCCCTGTCTCTTATACACATCTCCGAGCCCACGAGACGGACTCCTAT
>CAMFRR010000021.1 GCA_945982095.1 uncultured Bacteroidales bacterium | reverse complement strand
TGTCCCTGTCGGCACAGGCTAAGGTATTGAGGGTGCTGCAGGAGAAAAAGCTTTCGCGCGTGGGCTCGGACAAGGATATGAACGTGGATGTGCGCGTTATAGCCGCTACAAACAAGAATCTGCGCGAAGAGATTGCCAAGGGCAACTTCCGCGAGGACCTCTACCACCGTCTTTCTGTAATTGTAATCAGCGTTCCTTCATTGGACGAGCGCAAGGAAGACATACCTTTGCTGGTGGAGCATTTCCAGAACCAGATTTCGGCCGAAAGCGGGATGACAAAGCTCCCTGTCGACCCTGAAGCCATGCAATTGCTCTGTGACAAATCCTGGAGCGGAAACATACGAGAACTGCGCAACATAGTGGAACGTCTCATGATACTTTCCAGCGGACGCATAAGTGCCGCTGACGTAAAGGCTTACGTATTGTAAACTTATTTCTTACGGATAAATGTGAGGCCGTCGCGCAGGGGCAGGATAAAGGCATCCAGGTCTTTGCGCGACGCTATCATTCGGTTGAACGCTGCCAGTTCCACGGTCTGGGCATCGGAAGGAAGAGGCTCCTCCAGTACCTTCCCGTTCCATAATGTATTGTCTGCCAGAATTATGCCCCCAGGTCTTATCATTGGGAACACTGCATCGAAATAGCTTCTATATTGGCGTTTGTTGGCATCGATAAAGGCCAGGTCATATTGTGGCTTAAACCCTTCTGCTATCTGACCTGCAAGGACTTCGAGAGTTTTGAGGGCATCTCCGTTATGGAGGCTGATGCAATGCTTGAGACCGGCCCTTTCCCAACCGCCGAATATGATGTCATTCAGTTCGTCATTCAGCTCAAGGCTGTCTATATGGCCGCCTTCAGGCAGGCCCAGACCCAGACAACAGGTGGAGTAGCCTGTGAAAGTTCCCACTTCCAATATGTTCTTGGCAGAGGAGATGCGCACAAGCATGGTGAGCAGGGCTCCCTGTGTGGGACCGGACAACATACGCGCATGATTGGTCCTGAGGTTCGTCTGCTTGCGTATCCACTTCAGAGCCTCATGTTCCTGAGAGCTGTGTTCGATTATATATCTGCTTAGTTTTTCCATTCGGTGCTTAGCTATAAAACTAAAGGAATATCAGGGTACTCATCCTGTCAATATCGAAGACCTCCCTGGCCTGCTGTTGGAGTTGGGCAGCGGTAATTCCCATTATCTGACCCGTCACGTCACTTTCGCTGCTCACATGTCCGAACGACAATATGCTCTTTCCCATGCTGAGGCATTGCGCCTCTCCGTTCTCCATGCCTATCGAATGCTGTCCGAGCATCTGGTATTTGGCCCGGTTCAGGGCCGCCTCGGAAAGCGGGGCATCCTGCAGCTTGCGTATCTGTCTGTTTATGGCGCGTATGCAGTTTTTGAGATTATTCTTGTCACAGCCGAAGTTTATGGTGGCAACTCCGCTGTCAGAATATGGAGTGTAATTGCATTCTATATTATAGGCCCAGCCGTGTTTTTCCCGTATGCAAGAGCCCAACATACTGTTGGAAGCCGGTCCTCCCAAGACATTGCAAAGCAGCAAGGTAGCCAGTCTGCGCTCGCGCTCGCGCAAAGAAGGGGCCAAGGCTCCCATGACGCAGTTTGTCTGGTTGTTGCCCTTATCCACGGTCATATTGAAAGGCTGTTCAGAAACGGATGCAGGCTCTTGCATCAATGAAAGCTCACCAACAGGACTTGAGCCGGTTACGGCACTGAGATATGGCTCGAAAGCCTTAACTATCATAGCCTTCATCTTATCTTCCTCAAGGGATGAAACCATAGTCATCACCATCCTGTCCGGGGTAAAGAATTCCTCACGGAAACGACGCAGCTCAGCGCTGTCTATGGCCCTCACGCTCTCCTCCGTTCCTAGTATGGAACGAGACAGGGGGCTGCCGGCAAAAATCTTTTCCTCAAAACGGTCATATATTTCCTCAGCGGGGAAATCCTTGTACGAGGCTATTTCATCGCAGACGACACCCTTTTCAATTTCAATCTCATCCTCGGGGAAAGAGGCATCAAAGGCTATTTCAGCCAAAAGGGAAGCGGCCTTTGCGAGGTCCTTCTTGAGCACTGTGGCATGCAGGACAATTTCCTCCTTCGTAGTGAAGGCGTTGAGCTCACCTCCCAGACGTTCGAGGCGGTTGTTTATGGAAGCAGAGCTGCGCCTGGAAGTGCCCTTGAAAAGGGTATGTTCCAGGAAATGGGCTATTCCGCTGTGATACTGGCCCTCATACCGGCTTCCTATCTTAATGCTCAAGGCACAATAACCCACAGCATTACCATATCTGCGGACTGCATACCGTAGCCCCGAAGGCATTTGTGACACTGTCATCATTTCTTGCGTGACATGAAAGTACGAATTTCATCCTGCTGTATGCCCTGGCCTTTAACAGGAGAAATATTGTGTAATTTGATATAAAGCATATCATACGAAGCGGCATCAAAGACCATAGTATATGCAGTGCCTTTCTTCTGTGCGTCTGAAGATTCCACACGCAGGCACACCAGTTTGTCCTGCCTTTCGGACAAAGCCGTGGCAATCTGCTCTGCATCTACACAATAAATGCCGTCATGTTCATAAATGGAATTCATCGAAAAACCCAGGTCGAAGCCCAGGTCGGACTTGTCCACCAAAAGGTCCGAGGCCCACTTGTCTTTTGAATCCTTGTCATTGGGGCTCACCACTGTACCTACGTTGAATGTGCGCTTGATTATGCGTTCAACGTTAAAATGCAGGCTTTGAATGATTGGGGGCAAAAAAGCAACTTCGTTGCCTTTGCATCCAGAGCCGGGACAATAAGGGATGCCCGTGACTTTGTACAAGCCCTCTGTGCCTGTGCCCGAATTCTTCTTGCCCTTATAGATATTGAAAAATTTGATTCCTTCAGACTCTTCGTTATTGTCTTTGACTGTAGTAAGCAAAAGAAAATAAAAATCATCACTCTGGCGCGATGCTTCGAAATCTGCCATGTCGCAGAATTCATAGGGACCCAGGTGCCATATTTCCTCCACACTGCTGCGCAGAGCCGCATCGGTCATTTCGTCTCCCGTCAAAATCACCTTCATGGTTTTCTGAGGGAAATCTGACACTATGTATTTTTTGGTCTGAAGCTTGGCCTGCGCTGGAGCCGTGAGTGCAATAAGCGCTGAAAGCACGACAAGAATAACTCTCTTCATTATGTATGTTTATTTAATCTGTTTCACAATTATCTTTCCCGACTTGGCAAAGTTACAAAAAAGATGCTAAATTTGTGGGTTATGAACGACTATATTGTATTAGCGCGCAAGTACCGTCCCGAGTCATTCGAGACTCTAATAGGTCAGGACAATATTGCGACTACACTGAAGAATTCCATACAGCGCGGCCAGCTTGCCCATGCCTACCTTTTCTGTGGCCCACGAGGCGTAGGCAAGACCACCACTGCCCGTATATTCGCCAAGATGATCAACTGTTCCAATCCCCTGCCAGGAGGCGAGCCATGCGGGAAATGCGAAAGTTGTCTTTCCTTTGCGGAGGGCAGGTCATACTGCATACACGAGATGGATGCGGCCTCCAACAACAGCGTCGACAACATCAAAGACCTGATTGACAAGGTACGTATAGCCCCTCAGGTCGGAAAATACAGCGTGTATATCATCGATGAGGTGCACATGCTTTCATCTCAGGCCTTCAATGCATTCCTGAAAACTCTGGAAGAACCGCCTGAATATGCCATTTTCATACTGGCCACCACAGAGAAGCACAAAATACTCCCTACCATCCTTAGCCGTTGCCAGACCTATGACTTCAACAGGATGAGTGTCAGCAATATAGTCGGCAATCTGAGGAACATAGCCGCAAAGGAGAACATTAGCATAGACGACAAGAGTCTCCACGTGATAGCCCTGAAGGCAGATGGAGCCATGCGTGATGCTCTTACCATATTCGACCAGACCATAGCATTCTGCGGAACAGACATCAGGTACGAGGACGTTATACGCAACCTCAACGTCCTGGACTACAGCTATTCGTTCAAGCTCACCGATGCCTTCCTCAATGGAGACTATGCCACGACCCTGCGCATCTTTGACGAAGTGCTTTCAAAAGGCTTCAACGCACTCCACTTCGTTTGCGCCCTCTCATCCCATTTCAGGGATTTGCTTGTGGCCAAGGCAGGAGGCCTGGACGCCCTGCTGGAACTGGACGAAAGCCTCAAGGCCGATTATGCCAGACAGGCTGAGAAGTGCAGCATGAAATTCCTCTATGATGCCCTGGGCATAAGCGTTGCGGCGGAACAAGCCTACAAGACTGCCGTAAATCCGCGTCTTCACGTGGAATTTGCCCTCATAAGACTCAGCATGTTGACAAGACAAGCGGGCCAGACACAGCAGCCGGCACAGGTGGGTCAGACCGTTCAGGCTCAGGGACAGGCTCAAGGACCAGCTCAGGGACAGGCTCAGGGACAGGCTCAAGTTCAAGCTCAGGGATCAGTTCAAGCTCAGGGACAGGCCCAGGCTCAGGCTCCCGCCCAGGAAAACAAGCCGGAGGCTCCTTCAGCAGCAGCGTCACAACGCCGACAGCCTGTAGGCGGCATACGCACAGGAGCATCGGTCAGCGCCATAAGACAAGAAGGGAACAAAGCGGCAGAAGGACACTCCAGGGAACTTCCGGACACAGTCCTCGATGACAATGCAATAAAGGCAGCATGGAACACTCTTTGTGAAATATCCAAGTCCAACAACAGGCTGCTTACAGCCCTCACCACGGCAAAGCTCAACATAGAGCACAAGGACAACATGGCAATTGTGCACTGCGCCCTTGTCAATGAGGCCCTGCGCCAATGGCTGTCAGACAAGTCTGCACGAATTGAAGCCAAGTTGAGGGAGCTGTGCGACAGTCGCCTCCTGCAGCTGGTACTCGAACTTGCCCCTGAAGATCCTTCGGCAAAGGTGGCCGTGAGCGACGAGGAAAAGGCAAGAGAAATGATGGCAGCCAATCCCCAGGTTGGAGAAATGATAAAAGGCCTGGGCCTGGAAATTAAATAGCAAGATAATGAAACTCAGAGCAGAGAACCTAATCAAAAAATATGGCCCCCGAACTGTCGTCAAGGGTGTTTCCATGGAAGTGGAACAGGGCGAGATAGTGGGCTTCCTCGGACCTAACGGAGCAGGAAAGACCACCAGCTTCTATATGATTACAGGCCTCGTGGTACCGAATGGAGGCAAGATTTTCCTGGATGACGAGGAAATCACAGGACTGCCTATGTACAAAAGGGCTCAGAAAGGCGTGGGTTACCTGGCGCAGGAAGCCTCGGTATTCCGCCGCATGACTGTGGAAGACAATATCATGTCAGTCATGGAGCTCAGCGACAAGTTTACACGCGAAGAACGCAGGGAACGACTGGAAAGCCTCATCAACGAGTTCAATCTCCACAAGGTACGCAAAAGCTACGGCAACCAGCTCAGCGGCGGCGAGCGCAGGCGTTGTGAAATAGCCCGGGCTCTGGCAATAGACCCGAAATTCATACTTCTGGATGAACCTTTCGCCGGAGTGGACCCAATTGCCGTGGAAGACATACAGCATATAATCGCCAAACTCAAATACAAGAACATAGGTGTCATCATCACAGACCATAATGTGGGTGAGACCCTTGCCATCATAGACAGGGCATATCTGCTCTACGAAGGCACCATACTCCAGGCGGGAACCCCTGAAGCCCTGGCGGCTGATGAAGAGGTGCGCACCAAGTATCTGGGCAGCAACTTCGTGCTGAAGCGCTCAGATGCATTCAAGAAATACGAAAACAATCAAAACGAATAAGACTATGGAACAAGAAACAGTAGTATGGACTGCCACAGCCCAAAATATTGAGGGCTCGACCTGGCAGATTACAATTACAGGCCAGATTGCGGACGGCTACCACATTTATGACGTGGTTGAGAACGATTACGTATACCCTACCACTATCAGCTTTGAATGTGGTGACGGAGCCCATACAACAGGAGAAATGACAGTCCTGAGCGAAGTACATCAGGTGACAGACAGTGAAGAATCATACGGCACAATTTCCGGCACTGCCCTTTTCTCACAGAATGTGGAACTCACATCTTCATCTGCAGATGTGAAGGTGACAGTTGATTACCTGGCATGTACCGATACTTTCTGTACAATACCTGCCGACACCACCATCACGCTTCACATTGGAGAGCAGACATCATCAGAGGCCTCAATGGGAGTCATTGCCGGCATTTCCGTTGGAGTGGCCCTCGTGCTGGTTGCAGCAGCTTATGCCATTTTCAGGAAACGCAAGAAATAAGCGGACTGAGCCTCCGCAAAAAAAACAGAGCTGAACTCAGATAACAACAGGAACGAAGACTTCCTCTTCCCAGGTCGCGGCGGAAACGTTTGCGGCCATATTTTTATAGTCAAGCCTCAGATACACGTCCTCCAGGTCAGCGGCAGTCCAGTCATAGCCTGCGCTTTCCAAAATCATACCCAGGGCAAAGATGCGCACATGACCGCTGGCATCAGCCACAAGCAGTTTCAGGTCGGAACCGCTGTTCTGACGCGGCAGGCGGCAGCTCATGGGCTCAGAGCCGTTGCCGGGAATATGAAACTTCATCTTAGCCTCCAAAGGCCGCCCGTCCAGTGTCATTCCGGCATAGGAAGATTCCACGGCGAGCAGGTACTTTTGTGAATCATCAGTTACGAACTCCAGGGTGAGTGTACAGAACTGCTTGTGCATCTCCACCTTGAGTACTGCGCTCTCCTGCCTTGTGTCACACTGCCCGTGATAACTGTACAATGGGACTGCCTGCTCTGACCCAGGCATTGTGCATGCACCCGCATTCAACATATGAGCAAAATCACCGGGATACACTGCAACATACACATCACCACGGCAAGATACAGGCACAGTCACCCCGTTCTCATCCCCTTCATAGCAGAATACTGAAGAATATACGTACTCGCCCTCATCTCCCCAGATTGTGTAGCACAGGCTGTCATATGCCTTGCAGCTGAGGGATGAAAAGTCAAGATACAGGCGGCATGGGCATTCACTCCTGTCCTCCAGCACCGAACAGGAGACAAGAGCAAGCAATGCCAATGACCGTACAAACTTAGAACACATAGCTCACACCAACTACAAAATCATTGGGCAAGATAAAGGACCCCACGCCTGAGGAAAGGATATCACCGCAACGGGGACATGAATAAAGAGTGTAGAACTTGGCACCTCCCCACAAGCCAAGACCGAATTCTATATTCCAATGCTTAGCCAACATATAGGTATAGCCTGCCGATATGCCTGCACCCACCCTTTGGCCCTGTTCCGTCTTCTGGTCCAAGATACCGCCCGTGTTGTATTCTTGCCACATTATTCTCGGACACAGCCACCAGCCGCTGTACACATGCCATGGCCACCATCTGGCATAGGCTGCTGCAGAACGCTGCTTGAACTGCATCTGTGATTCATCACTTTTCTTGAATTCAAAGGGATTATACTTTCCCTGCAAGCCCAGAGTCCAGCTCTTGCCCAAGGCATACTCCATCTGAATGTTCATTGTACCGAACGCGGCCCAGCCTACTGCATTCGTGCCAAGCTGCCACTTCTGTCCCCAAAGGGCCTGACCCAATGCCAGGCCCATAATCACTATCACTAACCTTTTATTCATATCTGTTGAATATTTGCAAAATATTTGTCCTCTTGGAAGGATATAGCTCTATCAGTTTGTCTCTGAGAGACTCTCCGTCAATAACCTCAGGCACCATGGCAGCGAAAATCTCCGACACCTTCATACCCCTGCTCTCCAGATAGATAAGCCTTTGAGGATGAAACCAATATGAGCTTCCGAACATAGGATTGGAACCTCCATAACGCTGCTTGTACATCCTGCTTTCCATATAATAGGCCCACATCTCCGCAATTTCACAATAGCCTGACCTTTCTCCCTCGCTGCCGCCATATGTATCCCCTCCTGAAGAATAGGCCTGGAGTATGTGGTATGCTACATTGTTCCAATAATCTATGCCCACTTTTGAGAAATGCGATGCATGCGCAAGTTCATGTATAGTTGTAGCATACATTTGTTTGTAGCTCTGCTGTCCCTGAACGCCTATGGTGAGGTCAGGTCCGAACAGTTTCACTATCCAGGCGGCCAGCAAATAATACTCATTCATGATATTGTCCGGCAGCACTGTGCCATGATGGAGCATCACTGCGCTTGAAGTATTCAAATCCGTAAACATCCATATGCATAGACCGGAAGGAGGCGCGTCTATGTTCATATGGTCGGCATCACAGGCAACATAATAGTCATATGCGGCATTGTTCACCACGCAGCGTCTGTACAGTTTATCCTCAGAATCCCCTTCTACACAAAGATCCAGGCCGGCAGGGCTGGCTTTGCCCAGATTGGACACAGAACCCTTGTATAGTATACTGTTGAATCCCAGGTTAAAGCCCTTTACATTACTGAAAACCAGCCTATACCTCGGCTTTGCAGTGAAATTTTTGGGGATCTTGTAATATCCGTCAGCATCGGTATAGGCCGAAGAGAATTTGACAAAAACATTGCATTGCACCTTAACGCCTGACACCCCGCAAGGTTGGCCGTCATTATGGTCAGGGTCAATGATAGTGATGCGTCCTGAAGGACTGATACCGTCGTCGGCCTTGGTTGCTGAGTGTTCGTCCAGCATTGCCAGATTGCCGCTCAGGCGATAGGCCTCGTGCTCAAGCGCTGCCCAATCTATGTCGCCTGCAGCCTTTGAAGCAGGACTGTTCTCTGCCAGGAAGCATTGCTGCAGACGTTCACAAGTAATGCCTTTAGGGAATACGAAGTCGTGGGGCACCACGGCATATTGCCAGGTAATGGAATCATCATCCAGTGAAGGGTCGTGGTACCAGTCTCCTTCTCTGATGATTTCATAATCTACAGGATGGTCCAAAAGATTGATGCCCATTGCTTTAAGTTCATCCATCTGTCCAGAGTCGGATGGCAGGAAGCGCACATACCAGTCAGTAAATTGAATGTCATCACCGGGGTCACGTCCATAGAGTGAATGATAGGCTGCCTTTACGTTCTTGATATTGTACGGATTGTCCAGTTGCTTTCCGAGTACGATTTCTCCGTTTCCGGCAGGATAAGGGACCGTATTGTCAGACGGCAAGGAAGAGAAATTTTTAGTGCAGCATGTCAGGCAAAGAAGCGACATGGCAAGGATTGATGATTCCGGTCTCATAGCTTTTTTGTTTTTTGCAAAGCTATGTTCTATTATCCGTTTTCGTAAACTCTACCCGTGTAAACAAAAAAGCACATTCCACATATGCAGAATGTGCTTTTCATTGCTCAAAACTGATGGAAACATGCCGGGATTGCATCTCTAACCCCAGGCTAATGCATTACATATCAGTCATTTGCAATAAGATAAACGTATTTGTGAAAATAAACGGTAACTACTCAGGTACCCCTGACCTGACTATAAACATAAGGAAGCGCGAGGC
>CAMFRR010000020.1 GCA_945982095.1 uncultured Bacteroidales bacterium | reverse complement strand
CGACCGAGACCAAGGTTGTCATGAACGAAGACACAGGAGCTAAATACCGTGCCCTCGGCTGGAGAGTTATCGAGATCAACGGCAACGAAGTGAACCAGATACGTCAGGCCCTCGACACTGCAAAACAGAGCGACGGAAGGCCTACCCTCATCATAGGAAAATGTATCATGGGCAAGGGGGCCCTCAAGGCAGACGGCAGCTCTTATGAGGATGATTGCAAGACACATGGAGCTCCGCTCGGAGGTGATGCATATGTAAACACAATAAAGAATCTCGGCGGCGACCCTCAGGAACCTTTCGTAATATTCGATGATGTGAAGGAACTGTATGCAAACCGCGCCAAGGAGCTTTCAGCCATATGCGCAGAGCGTTATGCCACAGAGCAGGCATGGGCAGAAGCCAATCCCGAGAAGGCAGCCATGCTGGCAGACTGGTTCAGCGGCAAGGCCCCTGAAATCGACTGGTCTGTGGTAAATCAGAAAGCAAATGATGCAACACGCTCAGCTTCAGCAGCTTGTCTCTCAGCCCTCGCGGATCAGGTGCCGAATATGATAGTATCTTCAGCCGATCTGAGCAATTCTGACAAGACAGACGGCTTCCTCAAGAAGACCCACGCTCTTGCAGCCGGAGACTTCAGCGGAGCCTTCCTTCAGGCCGGTGTTGCCGAGCTCACAATGGCTTGCTGCTGCATAGGCATGGCCCTTCATGGCGGAGTCATAGCAGCCTGCGGCACCTTCTTCGTATTCTCAGATTATATGAAGCCTGCTGTCAGGATGGCTGCACTCATGGAGCTTCCTGTCAAATTCATATGGACTCATGACGCTTTCCGCGTAGGCGAGGACGGCCCTACCCACGAGCCTGTGGAGCAGGAGGCCCAGATACGCCTTATGGAAAAACTTCGCAACCATCACGGCAAGGCTTCAATGTTGGTTCTCCGTCCTGCCGACGCGCTCGAGACTACTCAGGCATGGGCCATGGCAATGGAGAATGTTTCCACCCCTACAGCCCTTATACTTTCACGTCAGAATATAGAAAACCTGCCTGAGGGCAATGATTATACCCAGGCCCGCAAAGGCGGCTATGTTGTTGCCGGAAGTGATGAGAATCCTGATGTGATTCTGGTTGCAACCGGTTCGGAGGTATCAACCCTTTGCGCCGGAGCCGGTCTCCTGAGGAAAGACGGTCTGAAAGTAAGAATAGTATCTGTTCCATCGGAAGGTCTTTTCCGCCAGCAGAGCAAAGAGTACCAGCAGAGCGTACTGCCTTCAGGAGTCAAGAAGTTCGGTCTGACTGCAGGCTTGCCTGTCAATCTCCTTGGCCTTGTCCCTGAACACGAAGGCAGCATTTGGGGCCTGGAAAGCTTCGGATTCTCAGCTCCTTACAAGGTGCTGGACGAGAAACTGGGCTACACTGCCGATAATGTCTACACCCAGGTCAAGAAGCTTTTCGAGAATTAGAACAGTTTCTTTTTCGGACTGGTAGCCACGAAATCTTTAAGATAGAAGGGCTCGCAATATGCTACGTCGCGCCATTGTTGCGCGGCGTATTCTTTTTCTGCCATCCTGCCCATAGCTGCGGCATCAGGATATGCTTCAATGAACTCGCCCCTGCCTATGGCTTCACGGCATTTTACGGCGCCGTCGCCTATGAAAATGCAATCATGAGGCACATCAGCGAAAGCTCCCTCTTCCACTATCAGGGCCTCAATCTCAGAAATCCTTTCAGGCCCGGTTTCGCCTGCAGCATATCTCGCAGTATATACCTCCATCCTTCGGGCATCCACCATTGGAACAATCAAAGCTGCTGAAGGCCTGAGCTCAGCCCCCATCTCTGCCAGGACATCCAAAGACCTGACGCTGAGCAGCTTCAGGCCGGCACCGAAACAAAGTCCCTTGGCTGTGCTGAGGCCCACGCGCAAGCCCGTATATGAGCCGGGACCGTCACTGATGCACACGGCGTCCAGTTCACCTGGCTTCAGTCCTGCCTCCTTCAGAACCTCATCGCAGTATACTGCCGTCATGGATGCATGGGACCTGTCAAGCCCACTGCGGCGCGAAGCCACGCATTTGGAGTCTATGCACAGCGCGACTGAACAGAGCGCTGTAGATGTTTCTATTGTAAGTATCTTAGCCATAGTATTTTACAATGATGCGACCAATTCTTTTAGATAAGGAAAAACAAAATCTGTGACATGCTTAATTCCGCAGTACATGAAAGAGCCGTCCATTCTTTCCTGTCTTACCAGTCCGAGGGCAGAGTTTATGGAGTCGAAAACCAGGATGAAAAGACCGAGAATCAGAACGCATTTCATAGTAGAAAGCAGTACTCCGAGCAATTTGTCCACCCATGCTCCAAGCAGAGAGTGAACTATATGTTTCATCAAAAGCCCTGCGAGATATATCACGCCATAGCTGAGCAGGAATATAAGTATGAATCCCAGAACGTTCAGCACATTGGGACTCCATTCCACGAGAGAAGCCAGTATGGCTGCTGCTTTGGGATAAAATAAAAATGAAAGGTATACGCCTGCAAGCAGGGCCACCAAAGTGGTGATTTGGAAAACAAAACCCTGTTTCAAACCGCTTATCACCCCTCCGGTCACTACAAGTAGGGCAAGAATAATGTCAAGAATATTCATATTTTTTATATATTTGCGGATTGCTGCTAATTCGCGCTGCAAAAATAAGAAAAACTTTTCGAGATAATTGGAAGATAATATGAAATTTAGGGAATATAACGGTCTTGATCTGGTGGGCCTCAGCGCAGAGGTGCTGGACGGATGGAAAAAGAAACACGCTTTTGAAAAATCTTTGGAACTTCGTCAGGATGCCCCCCGCTTCGTATTTTTTGAGGGTCCTCCAAGTGCCAACGGACGTCCGGGCATTCACCACGTTATGGCCAGAAGCATCAAGGACGCAATTTGCCGTTATAAGACTCAGACCGGCTACCAGGTGCACAGGCGTGCAGGCTGGGATACACATGGCCTTCCTGTGGAGCTGGGAGTGGAGAAGATGCTGGGAATCACCAAGGAGGATATAGGCAGCAAGATCAGCGTTGAGGAATATAACGCGGCCTGCCGCAAAGAGGTGATGAAATATACAGCCGAGTGGGAAATGCTCACAGACCGCATAGGTTATTGGGTGGATATGAAAGACCCTTACATTACCTATGACAACCGTTATGTGGAAACCCTTTGGTACCTCCTTAAAGACATATATTCTAAGGGCCTGCTCTATAAAGGCTACAGCATTCAGCCATATTCTCCGGCAGCGGGCACAGGCTTGAGCACGCACGAGCTCAACCAGCCTGGTTGTTATCGTGACGTAAAGGACACCACCTGTACGGCACAATTCAGAATCAAAGGCTGGGACCAGGCCGACTACTTCCTCGCGTGGACCACAACACCTTGGACATTGCCTTCAAACACAGCACTTTGCGTGGGACCTAACATAGACTATGTGAGGGTAAGGTGTGCCAATCCATATAATGGAGAGACTGCAGTCTATATCCTTGCCAAGGCCCGTGTCGAGGCCGTTATGGGCAAGATAGAGTATGAGATTCTCCCTGGAGAGTTCAAGGGCAAGGACCTTGTGGGCATATGCTATGAGCAGCTTATCCCATGGTTCAATCCGGGTGAAGGCGCCTTCCGTGTGATTCCGGGCGACTACGTAACCACCGAAGACGGTACGGGCATAGTTCACATAGCTCCAACTTTCGGCGCTGATGACAACAAGGTTGCCAAGGCTGCCGGTGTACCTCCGCTCCAGGTTGTGGACAAAGATGGCAACCGCCAGGCTCAGGTGGACCGCCAGGGCCGCTTCTATCTTATCGAGGACCTCGACAGCGCCTGGGCTGAGCAGAGTATGGATCCTTCCTACAAGGAGTGGGCAGGACGTTATGTTAAGAATGCCTACGATGCTGCTTTGCCTGCAGACGCCCCAACACTTGACGTGGACCTCTGCGTATGGCTCAAGGGCAGCGCCCGAGTGTTCAAGATTGAAAAACACACACATACATATCCTCATTGCTGGCGCACTGACAAGCCTGTG
The DNA here is from genome assembly GCA_945982095.1 of uncultured Bacteroidales bacterium. Classification (GTDB taxonomy): domain Bacteria; phylum Bacteroidota; class Bacteroidia; order Bacteroidales; family UBA932; genus Cryptobacteroides. Next base: position 5,673 of record CAMFRR010000020.1, on the reverse strand, counting down.
CTCTATTATCCTCTGGATTCCTGGTTCATCAGGACTACAGCGGTGCGTGAGAAGATGATGGAGCTCAACAACAGCATAGATTGGCGTCCTGAGGCCACAGGTACAGGCCGTTTCGGCAAGTGGCTGGAGAATATTCAGGACTGGAACCTCAGCCGTAGCCGCTATTGGGGCACTCCGCTTCCTATATGGAGAAGCGAAGACGGCAAGGAGGAAATATGCATAGGCAGCCTCAAAGAGCTTTATGCCGAGATAGAGAAGTCCGTAGCTGCAGGATTCATGCAGTCTAACCCTCTGAAGGACAAGGGCTTCAATCCTGAAGATATGAGCAAGGAGAACTATGCTCTCATAGATCTCCACCGTCCTTATGTGGACAGGATCATTCTTGTGAGCGCTTCGGGCAAGCCTATGAAACGCGAGTCGGATCTGATTGACGTGTGGTTCGATAGCGGCGCCATGCCATATGCCCAGGAAGGTTTGAGAAATCTAGGCAATGAATGCTTCGGCCAGACTGCCGACTTCATCGCGGAGGGAGTGGACCAGACACGAGGCTGGTTCTATACCCTGCACGCCATCAACACCATGGTAAGCGGCAAGGCAGCCTACAAGAGAGTCATATCCAACGGACTTGTACTGGACAAGTTCGGCAACAAGATGTCCAAGCGTCTGGGCAATGCCGTGGATCCTTTCGAAATGTTGGACAAATATGGAGCTGACGCCATACGCTGGTACATGCTTACCAACGCCCAGCCTTGGGACAATCTCAAGTTCGATGAGGCTGGAGTGGATGAGGTCCGCCGCAAATTCTTCGGCACACTTTATAACTCTTATTCATTCTTCGCGCTTTATGCGAACATCGATGCCTTCGATCCTGAGGCGGAAGGGGAGTACAAGCTCAACGGCCTCGACCGCTGGATCATAAGCCTCATGAACACTCTCATCAAAGATGTGGAGGCGGCATATGAGAATTACGACGTGACCCTTGCAGGCCGTCTGATACAGGATTTCGTATGCGACCACCTGAGCAACTGGTACGTGCGCCTTGGCCGCAAGCGCTTCTGGGGCGGCGGAATGAATCCTGACAAACTGGCTGCCTACAAGACTATGTATATGGTGCTCAAGAATATAGCCATTCTTGCAGCTCCTATTGCTCCTTTCTATATGGACCGTCTGTACTGTGACCTTGTGTCAGGAGCCGAGAGCGTGCACTTTGTGCCTATGCCTGAATATGATGCAGAGGTTGTGGACAAGGAACTGGAGATGCAGATGGATCTTGCCCAAAGGGCTTCTTCAATGGTTCTGGCTCTGCGCCGTAAGGTGAACATCAAGGTGCGCCAGCCTCTTGCCAAGCTCATCATTCCTGTGCTGGACAGCCGTACCAAGGCAAGGCTCGAAGCTGTCAAGTCTCTGGTTCTCACAGAAGTAAATGTGAAGGAAGCTGAATTTATCGAGGATGCGGCAGGCATAATCACCAAGAAGATCAAACCTAACTTCAAGACCCTGGGCAAGCGTTACGGAGCCAGGATGAAGGAGATTGCTGCGGCATTCGGAGCAATGGAGCAGAATGTCATAGGTCAGATTCAGAAGGCTGAGGAAGCCGGACAGCCATATGTGCTCACTCTTCCTGCCGGAGATGTGGAACTGCAGCCTGGGGACTTCCAGATAAGCAGCGAGGATATGCCGGGCTGGCTCGTTGCAAACGACGGTCCTCTGACAGTGGCCCTCGATGTGACCCTTACCCCTACTCTGGTCAAGGAAGGCATAGCCCGCGAACTCATCAACCGCATACAGAATGTACGTAAGGACAGCGGCCTTGAGGTAACTGACAAGGTTGAGGTGGATATTTTTGCCCAGCCTGAGGATTATAAGGCCATAGCTCCTGCCCTTGAGGAATTCGGCGACTATGTGGGTGCCCAGACCCTGGCCCTCAAGGTTCAGGCACACGAAGGAAGTTGTGAAGATGCTTCTGAGGTAGAATGGAACGAGGGCACAATATTGATAAAAGTTAAAAAACATACATTATGACTGATTCATTCAACGAAGTAAAGAATCGTTATAGCGACGAAGAACTCGAGGAGTTCAGGGCTATCATTCTTGAAAAACTTGAGGCTGCCAGAAAGGAGTATGACTACCTGCGTGATGCTGTTTCATACGTCAACAACGGAACCGATGACACCAGCCCAACCTTCAAGCACATCAACGAGGGTGCTGAGGCTCTTTCAAAAGAAGAGGCGGGTGCAATGGCCCAGCGCCAGTACAAGTTTATCCAGAACCTCGAGGCGGCTCTTGTCCGTATTGAGAACAAGACCTATGGAATATGCCGCATGACAGGCAAGCTCATACCTAAGGAGCGTCTGCGTCTTGTTCCTCATGCAACCTTGACTGTTGAGGCCAAGGAAATGATGGGCAGAAGATAAGGAGCTATGACAAAAGGCAAGAAACTTTTTCTTCTGGGCTTGATATTGGTGGTGATTGACCAGGTTACAAAAATCCTGGTCAAGACCAATATGTCTCTGGGCGAGGCAATTCCGGTTATAGGCGACTTTTTCCGCATCTGTTTCGTGGAGAACGAGGGCATGGCCTTCGGCTGGAAATGGGGAGGGGCCTTCGGCAAGGTTCTGCTCTCTTCTTTCCGCCTTGTTCTCTTCGTTTTCCTGTGGTATTGGATATGCAAGCTCATGAAACGTGAGACCAAGGTGCCGACAGGTGTGCTTGTGGGCCTCACTCTCATAGCTGCCGGTGCCCTGGGCAACATCATAGACTGCTGGTTCTATGGCCTGCTTTTCTCTGAATCCACTCCGTGGACGGTGGCATCTTTCGGACAGGGAGGCTATGCTCCCTTCATGTTGGGCAAGGTGGTGGACATGTTCTCGTTCAGCATCTTCCCTCCAGTGTTCAATGTGGCAGACAGCTGCGTGTCCGTTGGTGCCGTCTATCTAGCCCTTTTCCATTGGCGTTTCTTCGCCGATGAAGACAAAGACCAAAAAACTTCAAATTAATGACTTTTCTGAATTCAGACCAATTCAATTCCGCAATATGGATCATGACCGCTCTCGCGCTCGTGGTGTTCGTAGTTCTTTTCTTCGTGAAAGCAGGTTATGGCATATTCAGGAGCAAACAGTGGGGTCTTTCCATTCCCAACCGTGTGGCCTGGGTGCTTATGGAGGCTCCTGCATTCTGTATCTTTGTTGCCATGTGGTTCGCATCGGATTGTGGCTTCAGTATGCCAGGGGCCGTATTCGGGATGCTTTTCCTCCTGCATTACTTCCAGCGCTCATTCATATTTCCTTTGCTTATAAAGGGAAAGAGCCGCATGCCAATTGCCATAATGCTGATGGGAATGGTGTTCAACACCGTGAATGCGGTGCTGCTCTTCCATGGCTTCTTCATTCATGCGCCTCAGGCATACGCGCAGGGCGCTGCTTTCCTCTACCGTCCTATGACTATCATAGGCATTGCGGTGTTCTTCCTCGGAATGGGCATCAACCTTCATTCCGATCATGTCATCAGACATTTGCGCAAGCCTGGTGACACCAGGCATTATCTTCCTCAGAAGGGCATGTATAAATATGTCACTTCCGGCAATTATTTCGGCGAGGTTTTGGAATGGACTGGCCTTGCCATAGCCAGCTGCAGCCCCGCTGCATGGCTTTTTGTATGGTGGACATTCGCAAACCTCGCTCCGAGGGCGGTGGCCATAAATAAACAATATCGCGCTGAATTCGGCAATACGGCCGTAGGCAGGCGAAAAAGTATAATTCCTTTTTTATTCTAAATGGCAACTAAACTTTTTACCACAGTCACTATAGGTCCTGTAACCCTTCGTAACAGGTCTATACGTTCGGCTGCTTTTGAGAGCATGTGCCCTGGGCACAAACCATCTGAAAAACTTTACAACTACCATACTTCCGTAGCACGCGGCGGCATAGGAATGACCACCGTTGCTTATGCTGCGGTATGCAAAAGCGGCCTTTCTTTTGACAGCCAGCTTGTAATGTGCCCTGAGATTGTTCCCGGCCTGAAGAAGCTCACTGACGGAATTCATGCCGAGGGCGCCAAGGCTTCCATACAGCTGGGCCACTGCGGCAATATGAGCCACAAGAGCATATGCGGCTGCCTTCCTGTAGGCCCATGTTCAGGTTTCAACCTCTATTCGCCTACTTTTGTGCGCGGCCTTAAGAAAGAGGAACTTCCGGGCATAGCAAAATGTTTCGGCGATGCTGTGCGTCTTGCACGTGAGGCGGGCTTCGATGCCGTCGAGATACATTGCGGTCACGGTTACCTCATCAGCCAATTCCTTTCTCCATATACCAACAAGCGCCGTGACGAGTTCGGCGGCAGTCTCCAGAACCGCATGCGTTTCATGGAAATGTGTATGAAAGAGGTTCTTGAGGCGGCAGGAAAAGATATTGCCGTGCTGGTCAAGATGAATATGGACGACGGTTTCAAGAGCGGTCAGCACTATGACGAACTCATACAGGTGGCCAAAAAGCTGGAAAGCATGGGTGTAAACGGCATCGTGCTCAGCGGCGGTTTCGTGAGCCGTGCTCCTATGTATGTGATGAGAGGTTCTATGCCTATATACACTATGACCCATTATATGAAGCAGCTGTGGCTTAAATGGGGTGTACGTCTAGGTGGCTGGCTGATGATTCCTTCAGTTCCTTTCGAGCAGAATTACTTCCTGGAGCAGGCTAAGAAGTTCCGTGCAGAACTCAAGCTGCCTCTTATCTATGTGGGCGGCTGCGTAACCCGCCAGAATATAGAGGACGTGCTGGCAGAGGGCTTCGACGCGGTACAGATGGGTAGGGCAGTATTGCGTGACCCTGCTTTTGTCAACCATATGAAAGAGGCCGAGGAAAAATCTAAAGGCGACTGGAAGATTGCAAATATACATTGCGGTTGCCGTCACAGCAACTATTGCATAGCCCGTATGTACTCTTTGGACATGGCCTGTCATCAGTGCAACAATATGGATGCTGAGCTTCCTAAGAGGATACTCAAGGAAATCGCCCGTCTGGAGGCCAAATAGCCATGTTTGCCATAGTATCGGGAGCAAATACAGGCATGGGCCTGGAAATTACGCGCAGTCTTGCCGAAGCGGGCTATGACGTCCTTATGGCGTGCTACGATGTCAAAAAAGGCGAAAGGGCGCGTGAAATGCTGATTGCCCAGACAGGCAACAAGAATCTTGAAGTGCGTCACGTGAATCTGGCCAGTCTGGATTCAGTGCGCGCATTTGCCGAGAGTGTGCTGGCTGAAGGACGCCATATAGACCTCATGATGAACAACGCCGGCTCGCTCAAGGACAGGCGCATTATAACAGGGGACGGCCTGGAGTACAATGTAAGCGTGAACTATGTGGGCCCTTATCTGCTTACCAGGATGCTCTTGCCTTTGATGGGCAAGGGAACAAGGATTGTGAATATGGCATCCCTGGTGTACCGTTTCGGTGCCATACGCCTGCCTGAGTTCTTTACCATGGGCTGCAGGGGTTCGTACAACCGTTTTGTTGTGTACAGCAATTCCAAACTTGCCATAACCCTCTTCACTCTGAACCTTGCCCACCGTCTGGAAGACAAGGGAATAACTGTGAACGCCAGCGATCCTTGGATAGTCTCTACCGACACTGTCTCTTATACACATCTCCGAGCCCACGAGACGGACTCCTATCTC
>CAMFRR010000019.1 GCA_945982095.1 uncultured Bacteroidales bacterium | reverse complement strand
GGAGTGCCAGCACTTCCCGGATTCTCCGAACAAAGACTATTACCCAAGCACCCTGCTCAAGGCCGGAGAGCTCTTCCACGAAGCAATAATCTTCGCCTTCGGTACAAAATAGCAAGAGTCTACCACTGCCGTGGAGCTCGGTGCAAAAACAATCAGGTGACCTTCAAGTCTTTCGACTTTCGGGTCACCATCTTTTTTGGGATTAGTTTGTTGTTGCAGTTGAGGCTTACAGTTCCCATGCAAGGGCAGAAGCGCCGAGAATGGCGGCATCAGACTCTTTCAATGAAGAGAAGAGAAGCTCAACTTTGCCTTTCCACAAAGGAAGGACATTGTCGTTCATGGCTTTGAGTATAGGAGCCTCAAGGAATTCGCGGCTGCGGGCCAGACCGCCGAAGAGAACGACAGCCTCAGGAGCGCTGAACTGGATGAAATCAGCCAACTTCTCGCCAAGGATACGGCCGGTGAAATCAAAGATTCTCAGTGCAAGTGCATCGCCCTGTTTTGCAGCATCATAAACATCCTTAGAGGTGATGGCGTTGAGCTGGCGCAGAAGAGAAGGCTCTGTGCTGCTGTCCAACCACTCGCGTGCTGTACGGGCCACACCTGTAGCTGAGCAATAGGCCTCAAGACATCCTGTCTTGCCGCAACCGCAAAGACGGCCGTTGTGACGTACTGCGCAAGTGTGTCCGAGCTCACCGGCGAAACCGTCAGAACCATAGAGTACCTCTCCATTGATTACAATGCCTGAGCCTACACCTGTTCCAAGAGTAATCATGATGAAATGTTTCATGCCTTTTGCAATGCCATAAGTCATCTCACCCACAGCTGCCGCATTGGCGTCATTGGTGAGGGATACAGGCATACCGTCAAGTTCCTCGCTCAAGAGTTTTGAGAACTCTACAGACTCATGGGCAGCCCAGCCCAAGTTCGGTGCAAAAGCGATGCATCCTGTGTAGTAATTGCCGTTAGGAGCACCTACTCCCACGCCGCGTACCTGACCTTCAACACCGGCTTTTACGATGTTCTGTTTGATTGCATCAGCCAACATTTTGATGAACTCGACAGCTGTAACAGTGGTTTCAGTCTTAATTACACTCTGCGAAAGCACATCGCCACGCATGTCGACAACGCCGATTTTTGAGGTTGTGCCACCTATATCGACACCTACAACGTATTTTTTATCCATAACAGTTTATATAAAGTTAGTTTGTTTAGTCAACCTTGATGTCCTTATTCACATTCTTGCTTCCGAGGAGAGCATAGAAAAGAATGTAGGCAAGCATGGCAACTACCAACCAGTAGCTTGTCATGGCATCAATCTTTGTAGAGATGCTGTGCTGAATCAGAGGCATTACGCCACCGCCCACAACCATGGTCATGAAGAGACCTGAAGCCTGCTCAGTGTATTTGCCGAGGCCCTCAACCGAGAGGTTGAATATGCCGCCCCACATTACTGAAGTGCAGAGACCGCAAAGGACGAAAAGCAGTGAAGATACCGGCACATTTACAAGTGCGAAACCACCATTTACGCTATATGAAGGCATATTCACCATAATGTCTTTTGGAAGGAAAATGCCGACTACGATGAGAATGATGGCAACTGCAGATACTGTGGCTATCTGTGTCTTTGTGCTCACTTTGCCGCTGATTGCAGCGCTTGCTGCACGGCCCACCATCATAAGCAGCCAATATACGGCAACTACGGCTCCAGCTACGGCAACGCCGGCTCCAGGAAGGTCTGTAAGATAGAAGTTGAGCTCGGCTGGGATGCCTACCTCTATGCCCACATAGAAGAAGATAGCGATAACGCCAAGCAGGCAGTGACGGAAGCTGAGCGCGCTCTTCTCATATTTTACGGATTTGCGCTCTGCTGCAGGCTCAGGGATTGCCACGAAGCTTATGATGATGAATGCCAAAGCAAATACACCCATTGCGATGAACAGAAGCGGAGCCACGTCAAGCATTGAAGTCTGGGCTGTTACTGTTCCTATAAGGGCACCTACGAGCAGCGGAGTGAGGGTACCTGTAAGGGAGTTGAGGGTACCGCCTATCTGTATGAACTGGTTGCCTTTGTTGCCACCGCCACCGAGAAGGTTGAGCATAGGGTTAACAACTGTGTTGAGCATACATACGCAGAAACCGCAAATGAATGCACCCAGCAGGTACACATAGATTGCAGCATCAGCTACAAAGCTGCGGCTTGAGAGCCACTGTACGAATACGCCTACGAAACCGAGAGCAAGGGCAATGAGAGTGGTCTTCTTGTAACCTATCCTCTGCAGCATCATGCCTGCAGGAATACCCATGAACAGATAAGCAGCAAAGTTCATCATATTGCCCATCATTGCAGCCCACTCATACTGGCCCTTCCATATGTTACCGAACGGGGCGGCCATGTTGGTAACGAAGGAAATCATTGCGAAGATGAAACACATGGTCACCAACGCAACATAGTTTACTTTCTTGTTTGACATATTGTTAGACATTTTTTTGATTTTCCAGCCTTAAATATACTAATTATTATTGGTTTGACCGCCTAAAAGATCAAGAATTTCACTTGTAATGGCCTGTTGACGTAATTTATTATACTGTAAAGACAGTTCCTGTATCAAATCCTCAGCATTTTCAGAAGCCGTCTGCATGGCCATGCTGCGGGCCGCGTGTTCTGCGACCGTACTGTCGAGCAGCATAGTGTGCAGAGTAAGCCTCAACACCATGGGCAAAAGTGTCTCCAGCATATGCTCGGGGGAAGGTTCCACGATGTAATCCATCTCTTCATCCGCATCGGCCCCCAAGAAGCCTGCATCCATAGGGAGATAATTCTCCAGGGTCACGGGCTGAGACACGGCATTCTTGAAATGAGGGTAGAGCATGAAGACCTTGGAAAAACGCCCAGACATGAATCCTTCCACCAGCTCTTTGGACAAGGCCACGGAAGAGTCATAGTCGGCATGGGCCGACAGATGGCAAAGATCCACGCAAACATAGCCCTCCCTTTGCAAGTGTCTGAAGCCATAACGGCCTATGGCATATACTGTTGTATTGTCCTTCGTAAGCTCCATCCTTTCGAACGCCTTCACGAGGTTCACATTGAAAGAGCCGCAGAGAGACTGGTTGGAAGTCACCAGAAGCACTGCGGTTCCACCGCCTTTGCCCTCTGTGACATATGGCTTGATTATCTTTTCGCAGGCACCGCTGCGAGGCAGCGAAAGCATTATATCCCGCAGACCCTTCCTGTATGGGTCCATATTGCCTATGGCATTCTGTGCGCTGCGCATCTTGGCCGCTGAGATAAGCCTCATGGCCGACGTAATTTTCAGGGTGCCTTTTATGGAGACAAGCCGCCCTCGTATTTCCTTCAGAGATGCCATATTGCAGAGATTCTAACTGTTCAGGGACTGTACTACAGCTGCTGCTTCCTTGCGTATGGCAGCTTCCACATCAGCATCAATCTTGCCGCCTTGAAGCTTGTCCAAGACATCAGCACGATGGAGCTGGCGCATGCGGTCGAGGAATTTTTCCTGGAAGAGCGGAATCTGTTCGAGGCTCAATTCCTTCATCAAGGCGTTTGTTCCACAATAAAGTATTGCCACCTGCTCGCCTACAGGCATAGGGGCATATTGCTTTTGTACAAGAAGGACGTTGTTCTTGCGCCCCTTGTCTATGGTTGCCTTGGTCACAGGATCCATATCCGAACTAAACTTTGTAAATGCCTCAAGTTCACGATATTGTGCCTGATCCATCTTTAGGGTTCCGGCAACTTTCTTCATGGATTTCACCTGAGCCGCGCCACCCACACGCGAAACTGAGATTCCCACGTTGACGGCAGGCCTTGTGCCCTGGTTGAAGAGGTTGGAATCCAGGAATATCTGACCGTCTGTAATGGAAATGACGTTGGTAGGTATATAGGCCGAAACGTCACCGGCCTGTGTTTCAATAATAGGCAGAGCCGTGAGTGAACCGCCGCCCTTGACCCTGGTCTTGAGGCATTCCGGCAGGTCGTTCATCTGGCAGGCAACCTCATCCTGGGCAATAATCTTGGCAGAGCGTTCCAAAAGACGGCTGTGCAGGTAAAATATATCGCCAGGATATGCTTCACGTCCCGAAGGGCGCCTCAAGATAAGCGAAACCTCGCGGTACGAAACGGCCTGTTTTGAAAGGTCATCATAAACCACAAGGGCATGTCTTCCCGTATCGCGGAAATACTCGCCTATGGCAGCTCCTGAGAAAGCAGCATAATATTGGAGGGCTGCAGGATCGGCCGCCGTGGCAGAAACCACTATGGTATAATCCATCGCGCCTTTGTCCCTGAGGGTCCTTACTATATTTGCGACAGTGGAACCTTTCTGGCCTATGGCTACATATATGCAATACACAGGCTTTCCGGCCTCGAAATTTGCCCTTTGATTGATTATGGTATCTATGGCAATGGCCGTCTTGCCTGTCTGCCTGTCGCCAATGATGAGCTCGCGTTGACCACGTCCTATAGGAATCATGGCATCAATGGCCTTGAGTCCGGTCTGAAGAGGCTCAGTGACGGGTTCGCGGAAGATAACTCCGGGAGCCTTACGCTCCAAAGGCATATCCAATGTCTCTCCGGTCACAGGCCCCATGCCGTCCAGAGGATTACCGAGAGGGTCCACTACCCTGCCCACCAATCCTTCTCCCACCGGGATGGACGCAATGCGCCCTGTGCGTATCACCTTCTGTCCTTCTTTCACATGCTCATCCGAGCCAAGAAGCACAACACCGACATTGTCTATTTCGAGATTCATTGCCACGCCCATCACTCCACACTCGAACTTCAGAAGCTCACCGGCCTGCACGGCTGCCAGGCCGTAAACCCTGGCCACACCGTCCGAAATCTGCAGCACCTGGCCCACCTCTTCGAGCTGTGCAGCAATGTTGATATCTTCAAGTTCCTTGAGCAGGACTCTTGAAATCTCGCTTGCTTTAATATTTTCTGCCATAATAGTCTAAACTAATCTTCTGTTGATACGGGCAAGTTCCTTCTTGAGCTCATCCAGACTCCTGCGCACGGATGCGTCCAGCCGGTATCCCCAGCTTTCCAATATGAATCCTCCTATAATGGAGCTGTCTATCTTGTGGCGCACCACAGCCTTCTTGCCATATTTGCATTCCACCAGCTTCTCGATACGCTCCACATCTCCCACGCTGTCATCCGCTGTCGTCAGCTGCACCATCACGATATTCCTCTCACGACGGTATAGATTTATGAAATCCAGCAGCACGAGACGGTAGAATTCACTGCGTCCGTTCTTCTGCATCAAGGTCAGGAGGCTGAGCAGTTCCCGGCACAAAACTTCAGGGGCTACGGCCGCCCTCAGCAGTTCACATTTCTGCTCCAGTGCCACAGCTCTCGCATCGGTGATGGCCAGACGGAACTTGGGCAACTTTCCCATGCTGCTGAGTATGGTACGGCATTGGGCATATACGGCATCCGCGCTCCCATGATTGTTCACAAGAGCGAGGAAAGCCTTGGCATATCTGGCTGCTATCAGTCCCGAATTCATGTCCTATACCTTGTTGTTGCAATTGTCAACTTCCTGGAGCACAGCCTCCATCATGCTGTCACGCAAGTTCTTGTCTTCCAATTGACTGCGCAAGATCTTGGCCGAGGCAGCCAAGGCAATGTCAACTATGGAGTTGCGCACTTCATTTATTGCCTCCTGTTTCTGGGCCTGAATCTCCACTTTGGCCGAAGCTATAAGCATGTCCGACTCCTTGCGGGCCTGCTGAACGGCATTCTCAAGCATTTCATTGGCTGTCTTCTGGGCCTGATCCAGAATTTCCGCCTGCTGCCTGTAAGTCTGCTCCAGCATCTTGTTGCAGGTCTGCGTCATGCCCTCAAGCTCTTCCTTGGCCTTGCGGGCGTCCTCAAGCGACTGATTGATATAGGATGTCCTCTTCCCTATCATAGCGGTGATCACAGGAAAGCCGAACTTCGCCAATATGAAGAACACAATGCCGAAGATCAAGACCATCCAGAACAGCAGGCCAGATGATGGGATGATAAGGTCCATTATCTAAAGAGAGCAAGAAGACAAACTACTACAGCAAAGAGACATACACCCTCTACGAAGGCACCGATGATAAGCATCGCGCTACGTATGTCGCCGGCAGCTTCGGGCTGGCGTGCTATGCTTTCCATTGCTGATTTACCGATTTTGCCGATACCGTAGGCAGCAGCAATAGCTACGATAGAGGCTCCAATAGCTGCGCCCACTATGCCGAAAACAGAAGTTGCTGCAGCCTGAAGAATCATTGAAGTTGAGAGTAACATAATATTTGTAATTTAGTGATTATCAATGGTGTTTGGGGTGAGCCATGCCTATGAACACGGCCGAGAGCGTGGTAAATACATAAGCCTGAATGAATGCTACAAGTATCTCCAGACAGTCAATGAAAACGCCGAAAGCTACGGCAACGGCGCTGAGGGAACCGTTCAGTACAGGGCCCATCTTGGCCGTAATGAAAACTATGGCAACTATGCTGAGCACCATAAGGTGGCCTGCCAATATATTGGCGAACAGCCTGACCATAAGTGAGAAAGGCTTGGTAAACAGGCCTACGAACTCAATCAGTGGCATTATCGGTATAGCCTTGAGGAACAGAGGTACGTCTGGCCAGAACACTTCCTTGTAATAATGCTTGTTGCCGAAAAGGTTTACCATTGCAAAGGTAAAGAGGGCAAGTACAAGGGTTACGGCTATATTGCCTGTGACATTGGCTCCCCCCGGGAAGAATGGGACTATGCCCATGAGGTTGTTTATGAGAATGAAGAAGAATACGGTCAGAAGGTATGGGCTGAAACGCCTGTATTCATCCCCCACATTTGGCTTTACCACATCATTCTCTATCATTTCTATCACAGGTTCCATCAGACCGGCAACTCCCGTAGGGGCTTCAGTCAGGACATCATGTTTCTTGTACCAGCCCGCACAGGACAGAATCAGCCAGACAAGCAGCACGGCATTCACCATCAGAGCAAAGACGTTTTTGGTGATGCTTATATCAATCGGCCTCAATTCATTGCCTTCGGCATCCGCTTCCACCACCTTTCCGGCATTTTCGCCTTCTTCAGGAATGAAATAGCCCTTGTAGATCTCGCCGTGTGAGAGTTTGTTGGACATAAAGACCGCCGGACCGTTGATTTTTCCGAACACAATCACAGGCAGCGGAATGCTGATGTGATGACCGCGTATGGTGGTTACGTGCCAATCATACGAATCGCCCACATGACCGAAGAGGAACTCAGCCATATCAAATTCCTCCTCTGCCTCACCATGGGAAGAAGCAAAGGCAGGGGGCAGGGCAAAAGCCAAAAGCAATGATATGAGCAACAAGCATTTACGCATGTCTATTCCTCCACTACTGCAGTTATGGTATTGTCAAGCACCTTCACGAAACCGCCACTTATGTCACAATACTCATCCTTGCCATCCCAACATATGCGGCCCTCGGACAGGGCAGCAATCAGCGGGGCATGGTTGTGCAACACCGTGAATGCACCTTCGCTTCCAGGGAAACTTGCCTTGGAAACCTCTTTCTCCACGATGAGGCGTTTCGCTGATATGACCTTGAGAATCATAAGCTGAGTTAAGATTTGGACTGGTCGAGAAGCTGCCGTCCCTTGGCTATAGCCTCTTCTATTGTACCCACGTTGAGGAAGGCCTGTTCAGGGATATCGTCAACTTCGCCGTCAAGTATCATGTTGAAGCCCTTGATGGTGTCCTCTATGCTTACCATCACGCCTGGCACTCCGGTAAACTGCTGTGCAACAGCGAAAGGCTGGGAAAGGAAACGCTGTACTTTACGTGCGCGCATAACAGTGAGCTTGTCTTCATCGCTGAGCTCATCCATGCCCAGGATTGAAATGATATCCTGGAGCTCTTTCTGGCGCTGCAGTATCTGCTTGACCCTCTGTGCCGTATTGTAATGGTCCTCACCTATGATATTCGGATCCATAATGCGTGAGGTACTGTCCAAAGGATCAACGGCTGGGTAAATGCCAAGCTCGGCAATCTTACGGCTCAACACAGTCGTAGCATCCAGATGCGAGAAAGTGGTGGCCGGAGCCGGGTCCGTAAGGTCGTCGGCAGGAACATAGACAGCCTGAACGGAAGTGATGGAGCCGTTCTTGGTGGAAGTGATGCGCTCCTGCATCTTGCCCATCTCCGATGCCAGGGTAGGCTGATAACCCACGGCTGAAGGCATACGGCCCATAAGGGCGGACACCTCGGATCCTGCCTGGGTAAATCGGAATATGTTGTCTATGAAAAAGAGTATATCCTTAGGAGCGCCGGGTTCCGTGCTGTCACGGAAGCTTTCAGCGAGGGTAAGTCCGCTCAAGGCCACGCTGCTTCGTGCTCCCGGAGGCTCGTTCATCTGTCCAAACACCATGCTCACCTGGCTTTCCTGAATTTTTGACATATCGACCTTGGAGAGGTCCCATTTGCCTTCTTCCATGGCCTTCTCGAACTCTTCTCCGTATCTGATTACGCCGGATTCTATCATCTCGCGCAGCAAGTCGTTACCCTCACGGGTACGCTCACCTACTCCGGCAAACACGGAAAATCCATTGTGCTTTTTGGCAATATTGTTTATCAACTCCTTGATAAGCACGGTCTTACCTACGCCCGCGCCGCCAAAAAGTCCAATCTTTCCGCCTTTGAGATATGGTTCCAGCAAGTCTATCACCTTAATGCCTGTGAAAAGCACTTCCTGGCTGGTGGTAAGGTCCTCGAATTTTGGGGCCTCACGATGTATGGGAAAATCTGAGTTCTTCTCTATTGCACCCAAACCGTCGATGGTGTCTCCCACTACATTCATAACCCTGCCGCGTATGGCCTGGCCGGTAGGCATACAGATAGGATAGCCGCTTGCCACAGCTTCCATGCCGCGGCACAGACCATCGGTAGAGTCCATGGCTATTGTTCTCACCGTATCTTCTCCTATATGCTGCTGAACCTCGACCACCAGTACCCTGCCGTCAGGACGGGTTATGGTCAGGGCCTCATTGATGCCCGGGAGTGCAGATGAAGCATTTGAGTAGGCTTCGGGGGAAAAATGAACATCCACCACCGGTCCCACAATCTGCGATATTGTTCCTACTGTTGCCATTATGATACCATGTTTTATTTCAGGATTGATGACAGCTCACGATTAAGGCTGCCTGCATCATTCTTCTGCAATCTGCGCATCTGACCATCATGCAGGAGGAAAAGTTCAGGAAGCCTGGTCAGACCATATGCAGATACGCTGCGGGCATCCTTGTCACAGACATTGTACCAAGGCAGGTTCTGCTCACGGGCAACAAGTGCCCATGATGATTTGTCAACGCCTACACTTACAGCATATATTGTAAGACCTTTAGCTGCATATTTCTCATACAGAGGCAGAAGTATATCCTTGTTGTACAGCTTGTTGCCTGCATCCTCAGCACTCCAGAACACCAAGAGGGCAGTATTGCCGGCCACCTCGGAAAACTTAACAGGCTTGCCTTCAAGAGAATCAAAAGAAAGGTCAATATATGATGCCTCGGCAGCATTCCTTATCTTGGCCTCGAGCTCCATGCGCTGACAGCGGGCCTCACCTTCGGTACGTAGAGCCTTGACATATTTTGAATCCGGATAAACTGTTTCAAGAGAATCTGCCACACTGCAGAAAATCATACCGTCTGTATTCTGGAAAAACACAGGTGTGTCGCCATATTTGGAGAAGAGCACAGGC
>CAMFRR010000018.1 GCA_945982095.1 uncultured Bacteroidales bacterium | reverse complement strand
GGAATACATACCGGCGACTCCATAGTTGTAGCCCCTGTCCAGACCCTTGCCGACAAGGAATATGAAATGTTGCGCGCAAGCGCCCTCAAGCTCATCAGAGCTCTGAAGATAGAAGGCGGATGTAATGTGCAGTTTGCCCTTGATCCTCTTTCATTCAAATACTACATCATAGAAATCAATCCGCGTGTAAGCCGTTCTTCAGCTCTGGCCTCCAAAGCCAGCGGTTTCCCTATCGCAAGGGTAACTGCCAAGATAGCAATGGGTTACACTCTCGATGAAATAATGGTTGCTGATGCCCCTGCCTGCTGTGAGCCTACCATAGACTACATAGTGAGCAAGGTGGCCCGCTTCCCGTTCGACAAGTTTGCTGAGGCAGCCAATGAGCTTGGCACCCAGATGAAGGCTACAGGCGAGGTCATGAGCATAGGCCGTACCTTTGAGGAAAGCTTGCTAAAGGCCATACGCAGCCTTGAAATAGGAGCCTGCCATCTTTTCAAGCCTAAATTCTTGAAGATGAGCGATGCAGAGCTCTTCAAGTATATAGCCAAGTTCCCTGATGACCACCTTATCGCCATCGCCCAGCTCATACGCAACGGTGTGGACATACGTCTTATATATGACATCACCAAGATTGATATGCTTTTCCTCGAAAAGATATGCAATATTGTGCGTATGGAGCAGGCTCTCAAGGCTGCGCCAGACAATGCGGAACTGCTTCTTGAAGCAAAGAAACTGGGTTTCAGCGACAAATATGTAGGCCAGCTCTGGGGCTGCAGCGAGAAAGAAATGGTGGAATTCAGATGGGAGAAAGACATACGTCCTGTATACAAATTCATAGACAGCTGCGCAGCAGGCCATGATGCCGATGTTCCATATTATTACTCTACATACGAGCAGGAAAATGAGACTCTCGTAAGCGAGCGCAAAAAGATACTGGTACTGGGAGCAGGCCCTATACGTATAGGTCAGGGCGTTGAGTTCGACTATTCTACCGTGCATGCGATATGGGCCATACGTGAGGCCGGCTATGAGGCCATCATCATAAACAACAACCCGGAGACGGTGTCAACAGACTACACCATATCCGACAAGCTCTATTTCGAGCCTCTTACCGTTGAGGATGTGATGAATGTCATAGACCTTGAGAAACCAGAGGGAGTCATAGTGACCCTGGGAGGTCAAACTGCCATCAACCTGGCCGGCCCGCTTTCAGAATTCGGAATCAAGATTATAGGCACTTCAATCCAGGCTATTGACAATGCCGAGGACCGCAAGCTTTTCGAAGCTATTATGCGCAAGACAGGCATTCCTCAGCCTAAGGCCAAGGCAGTTACCAATGTTGAGGATGGAGTCGCTGCTGCAGCCGAGATAGGCTATCCTGTGCTTGTCCGCCCTTCATTCGTGCTTGGAGGCCGTGCCATGATGATAGTGGGCAATGAGGAAAGCCTGCGCCATTATCTCCACAATGCCGTGGAAGTGAATGAAAATTCTCCTGTGCTTGTGGATAAGTACATTATGGGCCGCGAGGCTGAGGTGGACGCAATATGCGACGGCACTGATGTCTTCATTCCTGGCATTATGGAGCATGTGGAGAAAACAGGCGTGCACTCTGGTGACTCTATCAGCGTATATCCAAGCTTCTCGCTCTCTCCTGCAGTCAAGCAGAAAATTGTGGATTACACAGTGCGCCTGGGCAAAGAGATAGGAATAGTGGGCCTGTACAACATACAGTTCATCGTAGACAATAATGATGATGTATATGTGATAGAGGTCAATCCTCGTTCTTCACGTACAGTACCTTTCCTGAGCAAGTCTACAGGCGTGCAGATGGCAAAGATTGCCACTATGGTCATGTTGGGCCACAGCCTCAAGGAGCAGGGAATCACTCAGGTGCTGCATCCTGAAAGCATACGCCACTATGTCAAGACCCCGGCCTTCTCTTTTGCCAAGATCAAAGGTATGGATACATATCTTTCTCCAGAGATGAAATCTACAGGTGAGGCCATAGGCTATGACAAGTCCCTGACCCGAGCCCTGTACAAATCTCTCCAGGCTTCAGGCGTATCTATGAAGACTTATGGTACCGTATTCGCCACCGTTGCTGACAAGGACAAGGCCGAGGCCCTGCCCCTGCTGCGCCGCTTCTATAATCTGGGTTTCAATATTGAAGCTACTACAGGCACAGCCAAGTTCCTAAAGGAGAACGGCATACGTACCCGAACCCTGCACAAGCTCAGCGAAGGCAGCGATGATATCTCAAAGGCAATGCGCCAGGGCCATGTCAGCTATGTGATAAATACCATAGATGTGAACCAGCACAATACTCGTCTCGACGGCTACGGCATCAGAAGGGCTGCGGTTGAAAACAATGTAACTCTTTTCTCTTCGCTTGAGACTGTAAGGGTGCTGCTGGATGTTCTTGAAGAAATCACTTTGGGTATTTCTACCATAGACGAAGAATATAAAATGTAAATTGTGATCATGCTGAAGGCAGATTATATCATAACAGAAAACAGGAGTATCGCTGACGGAGTGTATTTGATGACGCTTCGGGGCGATACTTCCGCCATAAAAAAGGCGGGTCAGTTTGCGGATGTGGCCATAGAAGGCTATTTCCTGCGCAGACCCCTTGCCGTGACCGAATGGGATGCGGAGAAATTCTCTATGGTATATAAGGTGGTAGGTGAGGGAACGGCAAAAATGGCCTTGATGAAAGAAGGTCAGAGCCTTAATGTGCTTACGGGCCTTGGAAACGGATGGAATGCGGAGGCTGCCTCTTCTGCCGCCCTTGTGGTGTGCGGAGGTATAGGAGCTTCGCCTTGTTTTTCCCTGGTAAAGGACCTCGTGGGAAGGGGAGTGAAGACAACTGTGGTTCTGGGTTACAACAGGGCCTGCGACATTATTCTCGAACAGGAATACCGCGCCCTTGGAGCTGAGGTCATAGTGGCTACCATGGATGGCAGCAGGGGAATCAAAGGACTTGTAACTGATGCGATTGCTCAGGAGAAGCCGGAGTTCGACTACTTCTACACCTGCGGTCCCAAGCCTATGATGAAGGCCGTATGCGATGCCCTGGCTGATGCCAGTGGAGAAGTTTCGCTTGAGGAAAGGATGGGCTGCGGCTGCGGCATATGCTACGGATGCACTTGTCACACCACAGAAGGAGCCAGGCGCGTGTGCGCAGACGGTCCGGTATTCAGAAAGGAGGAAGTCATATGGTAAAGGAAGATAAGCTCAAAGTATCGCTCTGCTCGCTGGAGCTCAAGAATCCTGTGATTCCGGCCAGCGGTACCTTCGGTTTCGGTTTGGAAATGGCCGGGACATATGACCTGAACGTGCTCGGTGGCATTTCTCTGAAAGGAAGCACTCTCGAGCCCCGTTTCGGAAATCCCTGCCCTCGCATCGCAGAGACTCCAGGGGGCATGATCAATGCCGTGGGCCTGCAGAACCCAGGTGTGGAAGTCCTTGTGACAGAGAAAGTTCCTGCCCTGCGCAAGATATATGGCGGCTGTATCATAGCAAATATAAGCGGCTTTAGCATAGAAGAATATGTCAAGACCTGCAGCCGGTCTGCACAATGCCCTGACATAGATATAATTGAGGTTAATATTTCTTGTCCCAATGTACATGGAGGCGGTATGGCCTTCGGCACTTCTCCCGAAGCGGCAGCGCAAGTTACAGCTGCAGTTAAAGCTGCTTGCCCTTCAAAACCCGTTTTCATCAAACTGAGTCCAAACGTGAGTGACATAGTTGCCATAGCCCGTGCCTGTGAAGATGCGGGCGCAGATGGCCTGACCCTGGTGAACACACTCTTGGGCATGAGGATAGACATAAGGAGACGCCGCCCCGTCATTGCCAACAAATACGGCGGATTCAGCGGAAGGGCAATATTCCCCCTGGCCCTGAGTATGGTAAATCAGGTGGCCCACGCTGTCAGCATCCCTGTTATGGGTTGTGGCGGTGTGTCCTCTGCCCAGGATGTGGTCGAAATGATGATGGCAGGAGCCACTGCAGTGCAGGTGGGGGCTGAGAATCTTGTAAATCCAATGGTTTGCAAGGAGATAGTCGAGCAGCTTCCAGCCCTGATGGAATCTCTTGGAATCACAGATATAAAAGATATAATAGGTATAGTATAAGCGTATGAAAGATGTTATTGTAGCCTGCGATTTCAGCAGCGCGGAGCAGGTGCTCACATTCCTTGACAAGTTTGCCTCTTGCGAGCGTAAGCCATTTGTAAAGATAGGTATGGAACTTTATTATGCAGCCGGCCCTGCGATAGTACGTGAAATCAAGGCCCGTGGCCACAGGATTTTTCTGGACCTCAAACTGCATGATATCCCTAATACCGTGCGCAAGACCATGAAGGTACTTTCGGCCCTGGACGTGGATATGACCAATGTACATGCAGCGGGTACCATTGAAATGATGAAGGCTGCTCTCGAAGGCCTGACCAGGGAAGATGGCACACGTCCTCTTCTTATAGCTGTAACTCAGCTCACCTCAACTTCACAGGAGCGTATGGAGCAGGACCTTCTCATCAAAGAACCTATAGGCGAGGTTATAGCCCACTATGCAGACAATGCCAGAAAGGCAGGCCTTGACGGTGTGGTATGTTCTCCTTTGGAGGCTGCCCTGGTAAAGGAGCGTTGCGGCTCTTCATTCCTTGCCGTGACCCCTGGAATACGTTTCGCCGATGCTGCGGCTGACGATCAGGTACGTATCACCACTCCGGCCCGCGCCAAGGAAATAGGCAGCGATTTCATTGTGGTAGGCCGTCCTGTGACAGCAGCCCAGGACCCTGTAGCCGCATATCTGCGCTGCGTGGAAGAATTTTGTGAATAAAAACTGACATAATGGAAAAGACAATAGCAAAACAGCTTCTGGACATACAGGCAGTTTTCCTGCGTCCTGAACAGCCATTTACCTGGGCAAGTGGAATCAAGAGCCCTATTTACTGTGACAACCGCCTTATACTCAGCGCACCTGCTGCACGCAAGGTGGTGGAGCAGGCCATAGCTGATACCGTAGCGGCAAAATTCCCTGAAGTGCAGGCTCTTATGGGTACATCTACTGCTGGCATTGCACATGCCGCGATAGCTGCCTCAATAATGGGTCTCCCTATGGGCTATGTGCGTGGCGAAGCCAAGAGCCATGGCCGCAATAACCGCATAGAGGGCCGTCTTGAAGCCGGTACCAAGGTCGTTGTCATCGAAGACCTCATTTCTACAGGCGGGTCTGCAATTGACGTGGTTGAGGCTCTGCGCGAGGCGGGAGCTGAAGTCCTCGGCATTGTCAGCATCTTCACATACGGCATGCAGAAGGGTCTTGACCGCCTTGCTGCAGCAAATGTAGTGAATTATTCCCTCAGCAACCTTGATGCCCTTGTGGAGGTCGCTGCCGAAGAAGGCTACATAGCTCCTGAATGGAAAGAACGCATCATAGCCTTCCGCAACAACCCTTCGGACGAGAGCTGGATAAAATAATCTCAGTACAAAGATGAAACACCTTATCGATCCCACTGACTTCACCAAAGAAGAGCTTGATGAGGTCGTTGCCCTTGGACTTGAAATCATTGCAGACAGGGCAAAATACCGCGAAGTGCTTCGCTATCACAAGCTGGGAACTCTGTTCTATGAGCCATCAACACGTACACGCCTCAGCTTCACTGCAGCAATGATGGAACTGGGCGGCAACGTGCTGGGTTTTTCTGATGCTGCCAATTCTTCGGTCAGCAAAGGCGAGACTGTGGCCGACACCATACGTGTCGTGGAGAATTTTGCCGACATCGTGGCTATGCGCCACCCTCTTGAAGGAGCTCCCTATGTCGCATCACTTCACAGCCACATCCCCATTATCAATGCCGGAGACGGTTCGCATGCCCACCCCACACAGACTCTCACCGACCTTCTGACCATAACCCGTGAGCTGGGCCATATAGACGGAATAACCATAGGTTTCTGCGGCGACCTCAAATTCGGCCGTACTGTCCATTCTCTCATCAAGGCCCTCAGCCGCTATAAAGATGTGAAAGTGGTGCTCATAGCTCCGGACGAACTCAGGCTTCCGAGCTACATCAAGAGCGATGTATGCGATAAGCTGGGCATTCCATACCGCGAGGTTCATCGCCTCGAAGATGCCATTTCTGAGCTGGATGTGCTTTATATGACCAGGGTACAAAGAGAACGTTTCCTTGATGAGGATGAATACGAAAGGGTAAAGGACAGCTTCGTCCTGGATGCCGCAAAGATGGCTCTCGCCAAAAAGGATATGGCTGTGCTTCATCCGCTTCCACGCGTAAACGAAATTGCGCCAGAGGTGGACAGCGATCCCCGTGCAGCCTATTTCCGCCAGACCGAAAACGGCAAGTTCGTGCGTATGGCTCTGCAATACCTCCTGCTCAAATGGAAAGACGACCCTAATCACGTAATGCCAGAGCATCCGGAGTATTTCGAGGACAAGAGCCTACGTTGTACAAATGTGAAATGCATTTCCACACATGAGGCTGTGCGCCCGCTCTTCCACAGTGAGAACGGAGTGGTACGCTGCGTATATTGTGATCATAAAATTTCCAAATAAGATGAAAGCGCTTACAAAAACAGATTTCCATTTTCCCGGACAGCTGTCAAAATACACAGGCAAGGTCCGTGATGTATATAGCCTTGATAATGATTACCTCGTAATGGTCGCAACTGACCGCATTTCGGCCTTTGACGTAGTTCTTCCCAAAGGCATACCTTTCAAAGGACAGGTGCTCAACCAGATAGCCTGCAAATTTCTGGATGCTACCTCAGACATACTTCCTAACTGGAAGATAGATTGCCCCGATCCTATGGTCACCGTGGGCTGGCGCTGTGAGCCTTTCAAAGTAGAGATGGTGATACGCGGTTATCTCACAGGTCATGCCTGGCGTGAGTACAAGGCAGGCAAACGCACACTCTGCGGCTGCCCTATGCCAGAAGGTATGGTGGAGAACCAGAAATTCCCTGAACCAATAATCACTCCGACAACCAAGGCCGATGCCGGACACGATGAGGATATATCCAAAGAAGAAATAATCGCACAAGGCATAGTATCGCGCGAAGATTATGAGCAGCTTGAGGCCTACACCCGTGCCCTGTATGCGCGAGGCTGTGAAATGGCGGCAAAAATGGGCCTCATACTTGTGGACACCAAATACGAGTTCGGCAAGCGTGACGGCAAGATTGTGCTTATGGATGAGATACATACCCCTGACTCTTCACGCTATTTCTATGCTGAAGGCTATGAGCAGCGTCAGGCTGCAGGAGAGCGCCAGAAACAGCTTTCCAAGGAATTCGTGCGTGAGTGGCTCATGGCCAACGGTTTTCAGGGCCAGGAGGGCCAGCATGTACCTGAAATGACAGAAGAAGTCATAGCCGGCATCACCGACCGCTACGTAGAACTTTACGAACATATCACAGGCTGCAAGTTTGAGGCTGCCGAAGCCGAGGACATAGCTGCCCGAATAGAGAAGAATATCAACACTTTCCTTACAAGATAACCATGATAGAAAGATACTCAAGAAAAGTGATGCGTGATGTTTGGACCGAAGAGAACAAATTCAACGCATACCTGCAGGTTGAAATACTCTCTTGCGAAGCCTGGAGCAAATTGGGAGTGATTCCTGCCGAAGATGTACAGAAAATACGTGAAAAAGCCACTTTCAATGTTCAGCGCATACAGGAAATTGAGGAACAGACCCGCCACGACGTCGTAGCCTTCACCCGTGCCGTCAGCGAGAGCCTGGGTGAGGAAAAGAAGTGGGTACACTATGGCCTCACCTCAACAGACGTTGTGGATACAGCCAACGGCGCCTTGATTAAGCAGGCCAATGCCATACTGCTCCAGGATATGGAAGAATTTCTTGAGGTGTTGCGCCGCCGAGCAATAGAGTTCAAATCCACCCCTTGTATAGGCCGCACTCACGGTGTACACGCGGATATCACTTCTTATGGCCTCAAGTGGGCTTTGTGGTACGAAGAGATGAAGCGCAATATTGAGCGTTTCAAATTCGCAGCGAAGGGAGTGGAATGCGGCAAGATGAGCGGAGCTGTGGGCAACTTTGCCAATATTCCTCCATTTATCCAGGATTATGTGTGCGAACATCTGGGCATTGACAGCGCCGATATTTCTACCCAGGTGCTCCAGCGCGACCGCCACGCTTTCTATATGGCCACCCTCGCCATTGTAGCATCCACTCTTGAACAGATGGCTACAGAGGTAAGGAATGCCCAGCGTACTGAGGTGCGCGAGGCTGAAGAGGCCTTCCGCAAGGGTCAGAAAGGTTCTTCTGCCATGCCGCACAAACGCAATCCTATCTCTTCCGAGAATATTTGCGGCTGCGCACGTGTGATGCGTGGCTATATGGCGGCAGCATGCGAGAACGTTGCTCTTTGGTACGAACGAGACATATCTCATTCTTCCACAGAGCGTATCATGCTCCCGGACGCCACCGAACTCCTTGACTACATGCTTTGCCGATTCAAGGGCATATTGGAAAACCTCACCGTATATCCGGAGAATATGCTTGCCAATATATACAGGACCAAGGGCGTGATATTCGCCCAGCGCGTAATGAATGCCCTTATAGGCAAGGGTCTCAGCCGCGAACAGGGCTATGACACCGTTCAGCCTATTGCAATGAAGGCATGGATGGAAGGACTTGATTACAAGACCCTGCTCAAGGAGAACGAGACAGTCATGAGTCTGCTCAGCGAAGAGGAACTTGAGAACTGTTTCACCCTGGACTATTATTTCAAGAATGTGGATTATATATTCAAGAGAGTGGGAATAGAATAAAACCCGCTTTTTCCATGCTGCCACTTGGCATTGTGGCACAGGAGGAAACTACAGATGACGGAGCTTCACGGTGGTTTTAATTGCACCCTGAGGCTCCGTTCTTTTTGTGTATATGCTGTTTTTTTCAAAAATAATTTGCAAATACAAAAACTTGTCGTACATTTGCAGTGTACTAATTAACTAATACACCAAACAAGTAACAATAAAGCAGTACGATATGATTAGAATCAACAACCTAGCCTTCAGTTACGGACAAGACGACGTTCTGAAGAACATTACAATGAGCTTGGAGAAAGGCCGTATATATGGCCTTCTCGGAGAGAATGGAGTAGGAAAGACCACTTTGCTCACCCTCCTGTGCGGCCTTAAGAAAGCGAAGCAAGGCAGCATAAGCGTAGACGGTGAGAATCCTTGGGACCGCCATCCTTCCCTGCTCAGCCGCCAATACTACCTCCCCGATGAGGTCATAGCTCTTCCTTACAAAGCCGAAGCCTGGGCAAAAAGCTGTATGGTATTCTGGCCTTGCTTCGATTTCAACACCTTCGCCAGTGCGATGAAAGAATTTGAGGTGGATATGCAGATGAAAATGAATTCAATGTCCGCAGGACAGCTCAAGAAAACCTACATCAGTTTCGCTCTCGCCACCAAGGCTGACTACCTTTATTTTGATGAGCCTACCAATGGCCTGGACATTCCAAGCAAATCTCAGTTCCGCAGCGCCATACTCAAATATACAAAGGAGGACTCGACCATTGTCATATCGACCCACCAGGTACGTGACCTTGAAGATCTGATTGATCCTATCATCATCCTTGACCGTCAGGCAGTTCTTGCAAACAACAGCCTTGAAGAAATCAGCAAAGCCTTCTATTTCGACTATGGCACCACATTAAATCCTGACAGTCTCTATACCGAGCAGCTTCCGGGCGGTTTCATACAGGTATATGAGAACAAGACAGGTGAAGAAAGCAAGGTTAATATTGAAGCTTTCTTC
>CAMFRR010000017.1 GCA_945982095.1 uncultured Bacteroidales bacterium | reverse complement strand
TACACGTAAGGAGTCGTCGGCAGCGTCAGATGTGTATAAGAGACAGGTCAAGGCAAAGCACTACAGGAAGTTTCTGCAGGGCCACGTCATGGATTATCTGGTCGTAGGCCCTTTGTGAGAAAGATGAATATATGTTGCAGAAAGGTTTCATGCCACCGGCTGCAAGTCCTGCGCTGAAAGTGACAGCATGCTCTTCCGCTATGCCTACATCAAAGAAACGCTCAGGCATCTCCTTGGCCAATATGTTCATTCCGCAGCCTGATGCCATTGCTGGAGTTATGCCCACAACAGCAGAATTGCGGCGCGCCAGTTCGAGAAGAACCTCGCCGAACACATCCTGGTATCTGGCTGCCCCTTTGGCCGAACTTATGCGCTTGCCTGTCGAAGGGTCGAACATTCCCGGCGCGTGCCAGGTGGTGGCATCGGCCTCGGCGGGTTCGTAGCCCTTGCCTTTCTTGGTGATGGTGTGCAGAACACGCGGTCCTCCTAGATTCTTTATCCTCTGAAGGGTACTTACAACCTCAGCAATGTCATTACCGTCTATTGGGCCGAAGTACCTGAATCCCAGAGCTTCGAACAAATCGCCTCCTGAGCTTCGGACGAGGTGGTTTTTCACCGAAGAAATGGCGCATTTCAGCTTTTCCCGAATAAGTCCCTGGCCTATCTGTGTGGAAACCTTTTTCTTGACCCTGTTGTAGAAAGGATCAGTCGTGAGTTTGAGCAGGTGTTTGTGCATCGCTCCTATGTTGTGGTCTATGGACATATTGTTGTCATTGACCACCACGAGAAGGTCTGTGCTGCAGTCGCCGGCATTGTTCAGGCCTTCGAAAGCCAGACCTCCCGAGAGCGAACCGTCGCCGATGAGGGCAACGCATTTGCTGCCGTTATCTTTATATTCCGCAGCCTTCGCAAGCCCCAGCGCCGCCGAAATGGAGGTGCTGGAGTGGCCTGCGCCGAATGCGTCGTATGGACTCTCCTCAATGCGTGTAAATCCGCTTATTCCGTCTTCGCAGCGGTTTTTCTTGAATGCTTCGCGGCGGCCGGTGAGGATTTTGTGCGCATATGCCTGGTGGGATACGTCGAATATGATTTTGTCATTCGGGGCGTCAAATACATAATGAAGTCCCACGATGAGTTCCACAGCGCCGAGACTGCTGCCCAGATGTCCGGGGTTTGCGCTGCAGCACAGTATCATATAGTCGCGAATCTCCTGACACAATTGGCGCAGCTGATCTATGCTGAGGCCTTTTATGTCGGCAGGCGAATTTATGCTGGAGAGTATATCCACTTTCTTGAAAAATTATTGAATGTTAGGGAGCTGGAGACCGTAGTGCTTTTTCTTGTCGAGCAGTTTCACGGCAACTGCCAGCAGCAGGGCTACGAGACCCAGACCTGCAAAGAACATTGAGAACCAGAAATAGTCTCCCTCGGCCGTGTTCTGCTGAATGGCATTGATGGCCTTAGGTACATATATGAATCCTATATTCTGGATAAAGAAAGTCAGAGCCATGGTTGTTCCCAGCAATTTAGCAGGCATTATCTTCGCGATAGATGGCCACATTGCCGATGGGAGCAGGGCAAAGCCTATGCCCAGACATACCATCAGTATGAAGGCAATTACGCTGCTTGTGTTGGCAGGCAGGGCGAAGATAAGATGTACTGCAGTGATGAGTATGGCACCCAGTATCATAAGGTCGGCTCCGTGACCCTTCTTGTCATATATTCCGCCAAAGAGGGGAGTGAGCACTATACAGCCCATAGGCAATATTGAAGGGAAGAGGCCAGCCAAGGTCTCGTCTATGCCGAACTTGTTGACCATCAATCCTGTAGAATATTTGAGGAAGGGGTTTACAGCCGCATAGAACAGCAGGCATAGCAGGGCTATGAGCCAGAAGGCAGGGTTTTTCACTACTTCCAGCACGTCCTTGAGATGGAACTCTTCTTCTGAATTGTCTGCTTCGTCCTTGATTCCTTCTGCTGCAATCTGCTTGTCCAGCTTCTTGTCATAAGCGCAGTAGAAAAGGAAGGTAAGGAGACCTATGCCAAGGAGTACGAGTCCAATGAGAACAGCCACTCCTATGCTTCCGTCAAAGAACTTCACTATGCCCGGAGTTGCACCATAAGCCAAGCCTGTACCCAGACGAGCAAGGGCCAGCTGCAGACCCATGGCAAGGGCCATCTCATAACCGACAAACCATTTTGCTATGGCCTTAGTTACAGTTATGCCTGCAATCTCAGCACCTACACCGTATATGCCTATGCCCAGCACTGCGGGTATGGCCGCTGTCCTCATGGTTCCCATCAGAGGTATGCTAACAACATTCATCACTTCGCCGGCTGCCACCAGTTCAGGGATGCGGAACATGGAGAATGTGAGCATGGCTATGCCCACGACCATCAGCAAGGCTGAAAATATGCCGGTGAACCTTATGCCCTTCTTGTCCAGGATAAGGCCGCCGAAAATAATCATCAGGAAATATACGTTGAAGATGGAGTATGCTCCGGCAAGAGAGCTGTACTCGCTTCCTGAAACCTTATAGTTGTCGCCGAGCAAGGTGCTTTCTACAGCGAAGATATTGTCCGAAGCCACGTATGCTGCGAACATGACGAAGGACAAGATGAGCAGCATTGTCCATCTAGTCTTCTTATTGTCTCTGAGCAATGTATTTTTCATAGTTCTCTTTCAGTTCAGGACTTTAGAATGGAAGGTCGTCATCGCCATCCCCTCCGAAGGCCTCAGGTGAAGGGCTGCTCACTGTTGGGGCTGGACCAGGTGTAACCTGCTGGTATGCACTCTGATAAGGCTGATAGCCTCCCTGCTGCTGCGGAGCGCCGTAGCTTGGCTGCTGTGTTGCAGGATGGCCGTAAGGACTCTGGGCCGGAGCCTGATTGTCTGCACGGCGGCCCAGGAGCTGAACATTGTCAGCAACGATTTCGGTGGTGTAGCGTTTTGCACCGCTCTGGTCACTCCATTCCCTGGTTTGGAGACGGCCCTCAATGTAGAGCTGAGTACCTTTCTTGACGTACTTCTCGCAAAGGTCAGCAAGACGGCGCCAGCATGTAACTGTGTGCCATTCAGTATTTTCTCTCTTCTCACCGTTGCGGTCGGTGTAACTCTCTGTGGTTGCTATTCTGAGGCGTGCAACCTTAGCCTGGCTCTCGAGGTAACGTACTTCAGGGTCTGCACCAACGTTACCGATCAGCATTACTTTATTAAGACTCATATCAAAAAGAATTTATAAGTTGCAATTTAATGAAAAATCCCGTCATTACAGCACTTTTTTCATCTCATCTTCGTCCGGAGTTTCATTGGTGAACTCGGAGAATGAGACCACGGCCTGGTTGTAAAGCCAGTTCAAGCCGCTGATATATGTGCATTTGTCTTTGAGGAATTCGAGATATGGTGTTTTGTAATTGGCTTCAAGTATGAATGTGTCCTTGTTTAGGTTCAGGGCCTCAAGCTCTGACTTGTCTCCTGCAGGACAGGGCAGGGTATATATCACAAGGTCGGAATCCTCCATACGGGCCGCAAGCTCGTCTAAAGGAGCGGTTTCCAGGTCGTCTGGGTCAAGGTCCTCCCCGAAATATTCCACGAAATGCTCTTTCAGGGCCTCAGCCTTGTCCAGACTGCGGTTCATAAGGCATATTCTGCCATAACCCATGGAAACGGCTGCTGCCGCCGCTGCCTTTCCGGCACCTCCACAGCCCACAATCAAGGCTTTCTTGTCGCTGAGGAATTCTGCGAAGGCATCTTCATCTTCCACGTCCACATCGGCAATGGAATAAGCGCTCATCAGACTCAGGGCTACGCCTTCAAGGTCTGAATTGTCAGCTTCCACACCGGCGGAAGGACGCTTGATAAGCATATTGGCCGCGCCGCAGAGTTCGGCGTTCATTGTCATGCTGTCGGCAAGCCTCAGGGCTTCCTCCTTGTAAGGGGCAGTCACGTTTACGGCGCTGTAGTTTTTCTTGAAGGTCTGGAATAGGGTCTTGAAATCATCCCCGTCCAGCAGATTGTAGGCATATTTGCCTGCATATGCCGCCTTGAACAGGGCAGGGGAGCCTGAACCCTGAATGTCTTTTCCTATGAGTCCGAACTTTTTCATTTTTGTCTTTGTCTTATAGCTTCAAAAAGCAGTATGGCTGCGCTCACGCTCACGTTCAGTGAGTCCAGCCTGCCCAGCATGGGTATGCGTATGTGGGCCGAAGCCGCTTCACGCCAGGCATTGCCCAGACCTGTAGCCTCAGTGCCCATCACAAGCGCAGTTGCTCCCGTCATGTCGCTGTCATAATACAGTTCCGAATCCTGGAGCTGGGCTGTGAGTATCTTGAATCCCCTCTCCTTGAGGAAGGCAATGCATTCCTCGCTTGAAGCAACGGCTACAGGAACAGTAAAAACAGCCCCTATGCTGGCGCGTATGAGATTAGGGTTGTAAATGTCTGTAAGCGGGTCACATATGATGACCGCATCAGCGGCTGCAGCATCCGCACTCCTGAGCACGGCCCCGAGGTTTCCCGGCTTTTCCACGCTCTCGAGCACCATCACAAGGGCATTCTTGCGCAGCTTGAGGGCATCGAGGCTGTGGTCTTTGGCCTGGACTGTGGCAATGAGGCCTTCAGTGCCACCCCTATATGCCAGCTTGTCGTACAGCTGGGCCGGAACGCTGAAAATCTGAGGATTATCTTCCGTAAGAGTTCCTTCCAGGGAGCCTTTGAATATTTCAGGGCATACGAAGAGGCTTCTGATTACATAACCTGCCTCTTTGCAATGCTCTATTTCGCGCACTCCTTCTACAACGAATAGACCGCTCTGCCTGCGTTCCTTGCTTTTGGACTGCAGGCAGAGCAAGCTCTTGATCTTGGGATTCTGTGCGGAACTTATGATTTCCATCAGATGTTGTTTTTAGGACGCATTTGAGGGAAGAACAGCACGTCTTGTATGGTGGTCTGACCAGTCATGAACATTGTGAGACGGTCTATGCCCATACCCAAACCTGATGTCGGAGGCATGCCGAATTCCAGGGCGCGTACGAAGTCATAGTCAATGAACATGGCCTCGTCGTCTCCCTTGCTCTTGAGGGCGGCCTGCTCCTCGAAACGTGCCAGCTGGTCTATAGGGTCATTGAGCTCCGAATAGGCGTTTGCCAACTCCTTGCCGCATACGAATAGCTCGAAGCGTTCAGTCAGCTCAGGGTCTTCGCGGTGACGCTTGGTAAGCGGAGACATCTCCACAGGATAATCTGTGATGAATGTAGGCTGAATGAGCTTGTCCTCACAGTACTCTCCGAAAATCGCATCGATGAGCTTGCCTTTGCCCATTGAAGCCTCAGTCTCCACATGAAGATCCTTGCATACCTGACGGAGCTGGTCCTCATCCATTCCTTTCACATCCACGCCTGCATATTCCTTGATGGCCTCGAGTATAGGAAGACGGCGGTAAGTACCTCCGAAATCCACTTCATGTTCTCCTATCTTCACCACTGTAGAACCGTTGTTCACCTTGGCGGCTATCTTGCAGAGCATCTTCTCCACGAAATCCATCATCCACACATAGTCCTTATAGGCTACATATATTTCCATGCAGGTAAACTCAGGATTGTGGGTCTTGTCCATACCCTCGTTGCGGAAATCTTTCGCAAATTCATAAACTCCGTTGTAGCCTCCGACTATGAGCCTCTTGAGGTACAGCTCATTGGCTATACGCATGTAAAGGTCTATATCAAGGGCGTTGTGGTGGGTGATGAAAGGACGGGCTGTGGCTCCACCCGGAATGCTCTGGAGAATAGGAGTTTCCACCTCCAGACAGCCGGCTTCGTTGAAATATTCCCTCATTGTGGCAACGATCTGGGCCCTTTTGATGAAGGTCTCCTTTACCTGAGGATTTACGATAAGGTCCACATAGCGCTGGCGGTAACGGAGCTCAGGGTCGCTGAAAGCGTCAAATACCTGTCCGTCCTGTTCCTTCACTATAGGGAGCACTCGCAGAGATTTGCTGAGCACAGTGATTTCTTTGGCATGGATTGAAAGCTGGCCGGTCTTGGTAATGAAGGCGAAGCCCTTGATGCCCACGATGTCGCCTATGTCGAGCAGTTTCTTGAATACGGTGTTGTACATGGTCTTGTCCTCGCCCGGACAAATCTCGTCACGGTTGACATATACCTGTATACGGCCGTCGGCATCCTGTATTTCCGCAAAGGAAGCTGCGCCCATGATTCGGCGGCTCATGATGCGTCCTGCCAGACATACGTCCTGGAAATTGTTCTTTTCCGCATCATATCCTTCCTTGATGTCGCGGCTTGAGGCATTGACCGGGTACATTGGAGCCGGATATGGCTCTATTCCCAGTTCGCGGAGCTTCTGAAGCGAAGCCCGCCTGTTGAGTTCCTGTTCGTTGAAGTCCTGTGTGCTCATATGTAATTATTTTTTATTGTCGTAAGTATAACATGCAAAAATACGACAATATTCCCAAAAATGAAAACTTGATACTTTGAAAGTAATTTATTACCTTTGTGAGTTATGAGTGCCGAAAAGAAATGGGTTCTGAAAGAGGCTGCCGATCCCGAGATTGTGAACCGCCTCTCGATAGAGCTGGGTATAGACCCGGTTCTGGCCCAGCTTCTTGCCCAAAGGGGCATAAGCACTTTCGAACAGGCCAGGGCCTTCTTCCGTCCTGACCTCGCCAACCTGCACGACCCCTTCCTGATGAAGGATATGGACAAGGCTGTGGACAGGTTGTCGCACGCCATCTTCAACAGAGAGAAAATCCTCATTTACGGCGATTATGACGTGGACGGTACAACTGCCGTCGCTCTGGTCTATTCCTTCCTCATCAATTTCACGGACAAGGTGGACTATTATATTCCCGACCGTTATGATGAGGGTTATGGAGTGTCCTTCAAGGGTATAAACTGGGCCGCCGACAATGGTTTCAGCCTCATCATTACCCTTGATTGCGGCATAAAGGCTATAGACAAGGTGGAATATGCAAGGGGCAAGGGCATAGATATGATAATCTGTGACCACCACCTTCCCGAAGACGGAATCCCCGAGGCCGTTGCCGTACTGGATCCGAAACGTGAGGACGACAGCTATCCTTTCGATGACCTCAGCGGCTGCGGAGTGGGCTTCAAGCTCGTACAGGCTTATGCCGCACAGCACGGGATACCTCTGACCGAACTCATGCCTCTGCTGGACCTGCTGGCCGTGTCCATAGCCGCCGACCTTGTATCTGTCACAGGCGAGAACCGCATTTTGGCCTTCTACGGCCTCAAACAGCTCAACAGCAATCCCCACAAGGGTTTGCTCAGCATGATCAATCTCGCCGGCCTGGACCCCAACCACGTTACCTTCGACGACATAGTATTCAAGATAGGTCCGCGTCTGAACGCTGCCGGGCGAATGGAAAGCGGACGCATTTCGGTGGAACTGCTCGTGGCCAAGGACCAGAAGCTGGCCGACAAGGTGGCCAGCCGCATAAATCACCACAACAACGAGCGCAAGAACATTGACAGGGAAATCACTCGTGAGGCTCTTGAGATGGTTCAGGAAGGCAGCTGCCTCTGTTCCGACAATCTCACAATAGTGTACAATCCCCAGTGGCACAAGGGTGTTATGGGCATAGTCGCATCCCGTCTGGTTGAGGCTTACTTCCGCCCCGCCATTGTGCTGACCAAGAGCAACGGCTTCGTCACGGGATCGGCCCGCAGCATAAGCGGCTTCGACCTATACGCTGCCATTGAGAGCTGTTCTGATCTTATGGAGAATTTTGGAGGCCATCTCTATGCCGCAGGTCTGACGCTCAAGGAAGAGATGCTCACTGAATTCGTGGATCGCATAAACAAGGCCGTCAGCGGCAAGATACAGCCTGAGATGCTTTCTCCTGTAATCAATGTGGACACCAAGCTGGACTTCTGCCAGATTACTCCGAAATTCTTCCGCATACTTAAGCAGTTCCAGCCTTTCGGACCGGGAAACAACGCCCCTATTTTCGAGACGGACAATGTCTATGACAACGGCAACGGCCGCAAGGTGGGTGCGGACGGAGGCCACCTCAAGCTTGAACTCATACAGGAAAGCCATCCATACCACCACATAGGAGCCATTGCCTTCAATATGGGAGAATTCTTTGAAAGCATGGCTGACGGCAATCCTATGGACGTGTGCTACAGCATAGTAGAGAATTATTTCCGCGGCATTGCAAACCTCCAGCTCAGGATACGTGACATTCGCGAACGCGAAGACTTCATTTAATCCAAAAATGAAACGCATTCTCATCATCGTAGGGAAAAGCCTAGCGGCGCTGTTGCTGTTTTCGGCCGCCGTCCTGTGCCTGTCAGGTGTATCTCCCATTTATGATTTCGGTGAGGCTGCCGCTTTTTCCGGTCCTGACATATTCGACCCCTATGCCTCTTTATCCTGGACTGTCCTGGAAAAAGGCCAATTTCCACACCCATACCCGCGTCAAGGGCCCTTTGAACGAATGTCCGTACTGGCCCGAGGAAGTGGTGGAGGATTATTCAGCCCTGGGATATGAGGTAGTGGCCCTTTCCAACCACAATGCCCTGACTGAGCCTGTGGGACAGAAGGCCTGTGTGCCTGTGTATGAGCATGGATATGGTCTTTGCAAATATCACAAGAATGTGTTCGGCCCTTCCCGGGTCAGATATTTCGACCATCTGCTGCCTGTGCTTGCTAGTCAGAAGCAGTGGCAGCTGGACTATCTTCACGCAGATGCCGACCTGCTGCAGATGAATCATCCTTTCAGGACCTGGTTTACCAACGAAAGGGATATGGCCCGCCTGACGGGATATGAAATAATGGAACTGGACTCAGGCGTGAGCACTGAACAAGAATACTGGGATTGGGCTCTGAGTGCAGGTCAATATTCTTTCGGACTTGCCAATGATGACAACCACGATTCCAAAAACCCCCACAAAATTGCTCTGAGGGCTAACTTTCTGAATCTCGACAGTACAGACTACGCTTCAGTGCTCGACTGCCTGAGAGGAGGATGCTGGTATGCCATGAGGCTGCCCGAAGCCTGGACCATTGAGGATAAGCTTGCCTCAGACAGCACTATGGCAAAGATTGAAGATATTGGAGTACGTGAAGGACACATACATATGAGGCTTTCACGCCAGGCCGATTCAGTCAAACTCTTCGGACAGGGTCACAAACTTCTGGATATGTATACGGACTGCTGCGTATTGTGGTACATGCTGCCTCAAGATGAGCCATATGTGCGCATAACAGCCTATTTCCCTGATGCTTCGGTCGTTTATACCAATCCCTTTGCACGCTACGACAAAAACAAAGCCCCCTCACCGTTCAGGGTAAAGGAGCATAAAGTAAATATCTGGTTGACAGTGCTTTGGAATGCTCTTCTTTTGTGTATTACAGCTCTTCTTCTATACGTTCTGCGATTTCTTGCGGTGAAAGGCCGTCGATAGGAAGTATAATGTCGGCACAGGCCTCATATGTGGCCTCACGCGAAGCCAGCAGCCCTTTTACCTTTTCTTCCATATTTTGGGCATCATTCAGCAGAGGACGGTTCTCAACTCCCACAATCTCAAGATTCTCAACCAGTTGGGCTACAGACGCCTTGAGATATACAACAGTGGCATTTTCTTTCAGAAGCTTTGCACAGGCCGGGGTCATTACAGTGCCACCTCCCAGGCTGAGGACCATGGTGGTTGGGAAATCCTCATAATCAGAAATGATGCGGTCAAGGTATTCCAGCTCGAGGGCACGGAAAGCCCCTTCTCCGTCTTCTTTGAATATATCGCTTATGCTGCGGCCTTCCTCCATTTCTATGGTGTCGTCAAGGTCGAAGTAGAAG
>CAMFRR010000016.1 GCA_945982095.1 uncultured Bacteroidales bacterium | reverse complement strand
ACGCAACGCTCAAGGTAAAGGGTTCAGGCCTGAAGACCGCCTCGCTTACTATACAGACAAGGTAAATATCTCAAGTTTCGCATTTAGCGAAACTTGAGTAAATGCTTTATAGATGCGGAATAAAAGCCGCTACAAAGCAAACAAAAGGGAAGTTGCAAAACTTGAGAGCACAAGCAGAGGAAGCATAGGATCGAGAGCCCTGTCAGTCCTGGTCCAGACACCGTAAAGGTGGAAAGCAAAGAAAGGCAGGGTCAGGAATGTGAGAGCAGACTTCCAAGCCTCAACAGAAAACTTCCCTGACATACAGAAATAAACTGTCAGGAACAGCCATCCGCTTGCAATCAGTACGGTCTGATAAATGCGCGCCTTACGGACGCCGAGTTTCAAGGCCACGGTTGTGCGGGTGGCTGAGTCTGTCTTCATATCTCTTATATTGTTAACATTAAGGACTGCTACACTCCAGGCTCCGAAAGCGGCGCCAGGGAGCAGCCACAGCCACTCGAAACTGTGCGAGCACACATAAGCAGCCCCAATAACTGCAACCAGTCCGAAGAAAACAAATACGAAATAATCTCCTTTACCCCTATATCCATACGGATTCTTTCCCAGCGTATAGTTCACCGCAGCCCATATCGCTGCTGCTCCAAGAGCAAGCAGCAACATCGGCTGCCAGGAAAACAGAGTGCCGAAACTCAGCCAGGTCATCACCGCACCGCTGCAGCAGCACAACACCGCCACCACGGCAATAAAGGCCTTCATCTGGGCAATGCTCATACCTCCATCCTGCAAAGAATAATGTATTCCCTGCCTTTGCTCAGTGTCCGTGCCGCTGAGCGTATCCCCCAACTCGTTGGAAAGGTTGGACAGAATCTGCAGCAACACGGTAGTCAGCAGAAGGGCCGTAACAAGCGGCCAGTTTAATGAATTATGGTCTGCGGCCAGCGAAATGCCGGCAATTACTCCCGCCAGAGACAAAGGCAGGGTGCGCAGGCGCATAGAGCGCAGACAAGACTTGCACGTCATCTCTTCTTCTCTCCCCTATATAAACGGCAAACACCGAAAGTAAAAGCCCTATGGCGCACGGCACAATAACCACAATCGCGCATCGTCGCCATCCATGTCCTTTTATCCGGAAAATTCAGCACTGAGGCTGGCAGATATTTATAAGCCGCCTTGTCTCCCGACACTTTTCCGCCTATCCACGGCAGTATCTTGGAAAAATACTGACAATAACACCATCTCATGAAGCGGTTCGAAGGCACAGATAGTTCCAGTATCACCAGACGTCCTCCCGGCTTCAACACCCTCAGAATTTCCTTGAGGGCCTTCTCCCTATGTTCGAAATTGCGTATGCCGAAGGCTATGGTCACCCTGTCGAAACTGTTGCAGGAAAAGGGCATGCACTCGGCATTGCCCTGCATGGTTCTGACACGCGACTCAAGGCCTTCCTTGGCAAGCTTCTGCCTCATCACATCCAGCATACCTTCGGACAAATCCAGGCCAGTAACATCCAATTCTGAGCCATGCTTTGCTATCTCTATGCTGAAATCTCCTGTGCCGCAGGCAATGTCCAATACATCACCTTCTCCCTTGAGGTCGGTAATGTATCTCAATGCTCTCTTGCGCCAGGTCTTGTCCAGGTCCAGTGAGAGTATGTGGTTGAGCTTGTCGTAGTCGTCGGCTATGGAATCGAACATGGACTGTATCTTGTCCGTCTTTGGTCCCTCCATAGTCTATCTGCGATACAGCACATATGAGCTTTCAGGAGCAAAAGTTCCTGAAATGACTCCCTTTTTGACACGGAAAACATTGCCATGCACAGCATCGGTATATTTGCCGTCAGGCAGTGTGGTTGCAAGAGATGTAGTGATGGTCTTGTCGGTTATGTTCACAAGCACAGCTCCTTTCTTGCCACGGTTGACAGCCGCGATGGTTTTGTCTTCATTCACTGAAATAGTCTCAGGCTCGGCTATCATGGCCTTGCGGAACTTGTTGGCTGCAACCACCTCAGGATGACAGAATTCGAGGTTGCCGCGGGCTCCTACTATATTGTTGCCCCATACATTGCCCGGTCCTGAGCCGTCAGGACGTGAATAGAATAGAGGCTGGCCGTAACGGCGTGCCACAAGGAAGGCCCAAGCCTGACGTATCTGTGCATCAGTAAGGTTTGCAGACTCGTGCGCATTGCAGTAGGTGTCGTGGCTCTCTACCCATGTTACCAGGTGAGAAGGGGCCACGCTATGGCACCAGTTATCGTAATTGTCTGCTCCCCAGTTCTTTGCATTGAGTATATTGCGCAGCACGTGTCCATAGGAGCTGGCCGTCAGATCGATGAAAGTGCCATATTCCTCTTCCTTCACATTGCGGTCCTGGAGCACTTCGCCATAAATGAAAAGGCCGTCCTCAGGAATGGTGAGCCTCAGGCCTTTAACATCCTTGTAGCCCAGGGCCACCTGCCAGAAATCGTTCTGAGCAGATGCAGGGTCCACAGGATCGGAAGGCAGACCTATATGCTTTGCAGTATCATAGCGGAATCCGCGTACTCCGCAGGCAATAAGGTCATTGACATAAGTCATGTAGTAATGCTGGAAATCAGGATTCTCTGTATTTACATCAGGAAGACCGCCCATCTGGCCTGTAGTACACTGGAGACGGTCGTTGTAGTCGCGTATCTCATTGAAGCCGTTGGCATGGTAAAGCTTGTCATGGCCGCCTACCGCCTCGTCGAGGGCATCCTCCACGCGTGTATCGTCTATTGAGGTGTGGTTAGGAAGCACATCCACCATAATCTTGACCCCATATTTTTCAGCCTCCTGGCACAGGGCTATGAGGTCTTCCTTTGTACCCACCTGATAATTGCCTATTTTCCAATCAGTAGGCTGGTAGTGGTAGTACCAGCGGCCTTTTCCGTAGAGCTGGTTTCCGCCGCCCTTGTCTCCCTTGGTCTGGGTCACGCAGAGCTGGGCCGGAGGTGTCTGTACGTGTGTATAGCCGGCTTCGGCTATGGCAGGAAGGTTTTCACGTATAGTGTTGAATGACCAGCACCAGGCCTGAAGCAATATGCGCTCATTACCTTCCTGTGGAGTCTTGTTGAAATTGTCCTGAGCAAAGCTTCCCAGGCACAGAATGGCCGCAAGGGCCGAAAGAAATGTCTTTTTCATAAACCTTTTTCACATATATATCTTAGACGTATCAGCCTCAATTCCAAATCCGAGTATGTGTCTTCCCCAAGCTTGCGCCT
The DNA here is from genome assembly GCA_945982095.1 of uncultured Bacteroidales bacterium. Classification (GTDB taxonomy): domain Bacteria; phylum Bacteroidota; class Bacteroidia; order Bacteroidales; family UBA932; genus Cryptobacteroides. The sequence continues at coordinate 6,810 of CAMFRR010000016.1, read as the reverse complement.
GGCTTCTTCAAGACTGTCTGTTTCGGCCTCATTTTCAAAATAATCAAGCAGTTCATCCACAACATCAGGATCCAGCTCTTCATCGATATAATAATCCAGGTTGAGCTTGGTTCCACTGTATACTATGGATTCCAGGGCTGTGAGGAACTGGTCCATATCCATATCCAGAAGGCGGGCAATGTCGTCGATAGGAACACCCTTGTCCACATTCTGTATTATGGTAATCTTGTACGGCTGCTTGCTCTTCACGGACTTGAGCACAAAATCGTCAGGACGATCTATCTCATTCTCAAGCACATACTTACCAATGATCCGCACAAACTCGGCTCCGAACTTGGAAGCTTTACCCTCGCCCACTCCCTGACATTTGCGCAGCTCATCCAAGGTAACGGGATACATTATGCTCATATCCTCAAGTGAAGCATCGCTGAAAATCACCCACGGCTGCAGATTCAGTTTGTGGGCCATATCCTTGCGCAGGTCACGCAGCATGGAAAGCAGTATCAGGTCGCCTCCGCCGCCCATCTGACGTGCAGCTGAGGCCGAATCATCGTCATCGTCGTCATCAGAAGCGTTGAAGTCCTGTTCTATGCTGAGCATCAGCTCGTGAGGGTTTTTGAGGAAGCTGCGGCCCTTGTCGTTGAGCGAGATGAGGCCATAACTCTCTATTTCCTTGTCCAGGAAGCCCAGAAGCACGGCCTGACGCACTATGCCCACCCAGAACTTCTCGTTGTGGTCGCTGCCGGCTCCGAAAAGCGGCAGAGAGAAGTGTCTGTAGGAGTTGACCATGGAAGTGCGCACCCCTGCAAGTATGGCAGCGAGGTGGTCTGTCTTGAACCTCTCAGGCAAAGTGTCCACAAGTTCAAGCAGCAGGAGCATATCTTCTTTTCCCTCGTAGTGGACCTTGGGATGCATGCAGTTGTCGCAGTTGCCGCAGTTCTCCACATCGTATTGCTCGCCGAAATAGCTGAGCAGCAATTTGCGGCGGCACATTGAAGACTCGGCATAGGCTGCGGTTTCCTGGAGCAGCTGCTTGCCTATCTCCTGCTCGGCGACAGGTTTGCCCTGCATGAACTTTTCAAGCTTGCGTATATCCTTGTAACTGTAGAAACATATGCAGGAACTCTGCTCCCCGTCCCGGCCCGCACGACCTGTCTCCTGATAATATCCCTCAAGGGATTTAGGTATGTCATAATGGATTACGAAACGCACATCGGCTTTGTCAATGCCCATTCCGAAAGCAATCGTAGCCACAATCACATCCACATCTTCCATCAGGAAGGCGTCCTGGTTCGCAGCCCTCACCTTGGCGTCGAGGCCTGCATGATACGGAAGGGCCTTTACTCCGTTGACGCAGAGCAATTGGGCCATTTCCTCCACTTTCTTGCGGCTGAGACAATAGATGATGCCGCTCTGACGCGGATGTTGGCGCACGAATTTGATTATGTCACGCTTCGGGTCGTTCTTCTCCCTTATTTCATAATAAAGATTGGGGCGGTTGAAGGAGGTTTTGAACACCTTCGCATCCATCATCCCGAGGTTCTTCTGTATGTCGCTCTGGACCTTAGGGGTGGCGGTGGCGGTGAGGGCTATGATGGGAGCCCGGCCTATCTGATCCACCAGAGCCCGTATCTTGCGATACTCAGGGCGGAAATCATGGCCCCACTCGGAAATGCAATGGGCTTCGTCTATGGCATAAAAAGACAGTTTGACATCTTGAAGAAAAGATATGTTCTCCCATTTGGTCAGGGTCTCGGGAGCAACATACAGGAGTTTGGTGACACCAGAGAGCACATCCTTTTTCACATCCTCGATCTGCTGGCGGCTGAGCGAGGAATTGAGAAAATGGGCTATCCCCTCGTTGTCCGAAACAAAACCCCTAATGGCATCCACCTGGTTCTTCATCAGGGCGATGAGGGGCGAGATTACTATCGCGCAGCCTTCCATAAGCAAGGCCGGCAACTGGTAGCACAGGCTCTTGCCCGCACCCGTAGGCATGAGGACGAACGCGTCCCCGCCATTGCAAAGATGCTCAATCACTTTCTCCTGTTCTCCCTTGAAAGTGTCGAAACCGAAGAATTCCTTGAGTTTTGCATGAATTTCTGCAGATGTAATACCCATTTGGCCGAATTTAGTATTCTAAGTTACAAAAAAGATTGTATCTTTGCACCACTTTGTGAAAAAATTGAATAAAAAATAAACATTTATATTATGAAACTTGCAAAATTCATCTCTGTAGCAGCATTGGCATCTGCAATGTTTGCATCTTGTGCAACCGCTCCAAAGGTTGACGCACCGCTTCCAAGCGATTCTCAGATTGACTCCGTAAGCTACCTCATAGGTGTAAACTTCGGATATTTCATCAAAGCCAACAATTTCGCCGACAAACTCAGCGATCTGGACATGGCAATGATCAAGAAAGGTATGAACGACTTCATCAACGCACAGGGCCAGCAGGGCAGCGACGAGTTCAACGCCTGCTTCAAGATCAACCCTGACATGATGAACGAGCTGTTCAACTCATACATCACAACACGCAACAACTATGTTGCTGCCGTGAACCTCGCAGAAGGCAAGGCATTCCTTGAGAACCTCTATGGCAAAGACGGCGTAGAGAAGACTGAGAGCGGTCTGATGTACAAGATTCTCGAGGCCGGCAACGACGTTAAGGCAGGCCCTAAGGACACAGTGTGGGTACACTACACCGGCACCCTCATCGACGGCACCAAGTTCGACGGCACCAACCCTGAGAGCGCCCCTATACGTTTCACCCTTGACCGCGTAATCAAAGGCTGGACTGAGGGCATGCAGCTCGTAGGCGAAGGCGGCAAGATCACCCTTTATGTTCCTTCTGACCTTGCATATGGCGAGCGTCCAATGGGCGGCATGATCAAGCCTAACAGCACTCTCATCTTCGACGTTGAGGTAACCAAGGTAGGCAAAGTTGCCGAGCAGGAATAATCCCGTATGGCATTGCCTTCAAAAGCAGCATAGCTTTCAAAAAAGGAGCGCTCCAATCTTGGGAGTGCTCTTTTTTTTCACTAATTTTGTGTTCTGGTATTTTCAATTTTTAGTATGAAGACAGATATCGAAATCGCACGCGAAACCAAGCTCAGAAGAATCACAGAAGTGGCGGCAGAAGCCGGCATCAACCCTGATGTACTGGAACAGTACGGACACTACATGGCCAAGATCCCTACCGAATTGATAGACAAGGAGAAAGCCTCTAAATCAAAACTGATACTCGTCACTGCCATCACGGCCACAAAGGCAGGTATAGGCAAGACCACCGTATCCATAGGCCTGGCCGAAGGCATGCGCAAGATAGGCAAGAACTGTATTGTTGCGCTGCGTGAACCTTCACTCGGTCCTGTCTTCGGAATGAAAGGCGGAGCTGCGGGCGGCGGATATGCCCAGGTTCTTCCTATGGAGAAGATAAATCTGCATTTCACCGGTGATTTCCATGCCATCACCTCAGCCCACAACACAATTGCCGCCCTGCTGGACAACTATATATACCAGCACGCCAAGGACGGATTCAAGATGAAGGAAGTGCTGTGGAAGAGGGTGCTTGATGTGAACGACCGCAACCTCCGTCAGATTGTGACCGGTCTGGGCCCTGCTACCAACGGAATGAAGATGATAAGCGGCTTCGACATCACTCCGGCTTCAGAAATTATGGCAATACTCTGCCTGAGCAAGGACATGGATGACCTGCGCAGGCGCATAGACAATATACTCCTGGGCTACACTGAGGATGGCAAGCCTTTCACAGTGAAGGATATGGGAGTGAGCGGCGCTATCACCGTCCTGCTCATGGACGCCATCAAGCCCAATCTGGTACAGACAGTGGAAGGAGGCCCCGCAATTATACATGGAGGTCCTTTCGCAAACATAGCTCACGGATGCAACAGCGTAATAGCCACTACTGCCGCAATGAGCCTTGCGGATTATGTGGTGACTGAGGCAGGCTTCGGAGCAGACCTCGGAGCTGAGAAATTTCTGGACATCAAGTGCCGCAAGGCCGGAATACAGCCTTCGCTCACAGTGCTTGTCGCCACGCTCAACGGTCTCAAGATGCACGGCGGAGTACCTGAGTCTGACATCAAACTCCCTAACCCTGAGGGTGTTGTACGCGGATTTGCGAATCTGGACCGCCACATACGCAATCTTCAGAGCTTCGGACAGAGCGTACTTGTGTGCTTCAACAAATTCTCGTCTGACACCCCTGAAGAAATTGAGCTTGTAAAGAAACACTGCGAGGAAATAGGCGCTGAATTCGCCCTCAACGACGCCTGGGCAAAGGGAGGCGAGGGTGCTATGGATCTGGCCCGCAAGGTGGTACAGATAATAGACGAAAAACCTTCAAGCGCCCTGAAATTTGCATATAGCGATGAAATGAGCCCTGCAGAAAAGATTGAGGCTGTGGCCAAAAAGATATACGGAGCATCAGAAGTAAGCTTCAGCCGCCCGGCTTTGGAGAAACTGAAAGAAGCTTCTCGCCTGGGAATGGACAGCTTCCCTGTGTGCATAGCAAAGACCCAATATTCGTTCAGCCAGGACCCTAAGGCTTACGGCGCTCCTAAGGATTTTCCTTTCGAGATAAGAGACATAGTGCTCAACACAGGTTCGGAGATGATTGTGGCCATTGCGGGCAGCATCATTCGCATGCCTGGACTGCCACGGGTTCCTCAGGCCCTGAACATTGATATTGTGAACGGAGAAATTACAGGACTCAGCTAAAAAACATGATTCCACGCAAGACAGTCGAAGAAATCCTTGACGCCGCCAAGATAGAAGAGGTGGTGGGGGATTTCGTGACTCTCAAGAGGCGTGGAAGCAATCTTATCGCCTGCTGTCCCTTCCACAACGAAAAGACACCTTCCTTCAGCGTAAGCCCTTCCAAAGGCATATTCAAATGCTTCGGCTGCGGAAAGAGCGGAAATGCGGTGGGTTTCGTGATGGAATACAGCAACCTCAGCTATGCTGAAGCCCTGAAATATCTTGCCAAGAAATATAATATCGAGGTACAGGAGAAGGAGGAAAGCGCCGAAGAAATTGCCGCACGCCAGCACAGCGAATCCCTGATGCTGGTGTGTGAATTCGCCAAATCCTTCTTCCAGGACCAGCTCAAGACCCCTGAGGGTGGCATAGGGTATGCCTATTTCCGCTCAAGGGGCCTCAGTGACGAGACCATTGAGAAATTCGGCCTGGGATGGGCCCCAAAGGGAAGGGACAGCCTCTTCACCGCGGCAAAGGCCAGGGGTTTCAATGAAGAATACCTGGTGGATGCGAACCTCTGCGTCAGGAGCGAATACGGGAAGATTTACGACCGTTTCTACGACAGGGTCACTTTCCCCATACAGAACATAAACGGAAGGGTGGTGGCATTCGGAGCCCGTACCTTACGCAATGACAAGGAAATAGCTAAATACCTGAATTCAAGTGAAACGGAGATATATGTCAAGAGAAATACGCTCTACGGCATGTATCAGGCCAAAACCGAGGTACACAAGAAGGATAAGTTCATTCTGGTCGAAGGCTATCTGGATGTAATCTCAATGCACCAGGCAGGTATATGCAATGTCGCCGCCTCATCGGGCACCTCGCTCACAGCTGAACAGGTAAAACTTATCAAGCGTTTCACAGAAAACGTAACCATAATATACGATGGAGACTCTGCAGGCATAAAGGCCGCCGTCAGGGGAATAGGATTGGTGCTGGAAGGAGGGCTTAATGTAAAGATAGTTTTGCTGCCTGACGGGGACGACCCTGATTCATTCTGCCGCAAGCACAGCCGCGAGGAAGTCGAATCTTTCATTGCGGAGCACGAAAGGGATTTCATTTCCTTCAAGACCGACCTGCTGCTGGAAGAAGCCGGAAAAGACCCCATCAAAAGGGCGGGCCTGATCAACGACATTGCCGACACCATTGCACTTATCCCCGACCCCATCAAACGCAGCGTGTACGTGCAGGAAGCTGCCGGGAGTCTGGATGTGCAGGAGGAACTGCTGCTCAGGCGCATCAGGAAGACCAGAGAAAAGGCACTTGAAGAGTACAGGCGCAGGGAGATTCAAGGCACAAGAAACACAGAAGCCTATCCCGATGAGCCTATGCCTGCCGAAGAGTCTATGGGTTTTGACGCCGAGTATACGCGCATTGAAGAAAATGACAAGGGAATAATGGCGCCCAGCGAACATGAACTGCTGTATTTCCTTCTGAACCACGGCCGGGACGAACTCATTTTCAGCGAGGATTCGGAATATTACAATGCTGAATACACTCCTACTGTGGCCGAGTTCATAGACAGCACCATGTATGAGGATCAGGCCCAGTTCACGGACAGGACCCTAATGCTGACTGCAGAAAAATATTTCAGCCTGTATTCTGAAGGGCTGGAACAGGAAAAAATCATATCCAGGCTGCTGAATGACCCCGACGAGGCGGTAAGGAAGCTGGCTCTGGACACACTTACAGAAAAACACCAGCTGACGGTGAAGAAGTTCGAAGCTTCGCTCACCAACAGTGCAACCGTCCTCACCATTTTTGTACCCAAGGCCTTGCTAAGCTTCAATCTGGCCCGCACCAACAGCGAAATCGCCGGGCTGAACAGGGAGCTCAAGCATTGTGATGATGCAAGGGCAGATGAAATAATGGCGAGGATTGTGGAATTGAACAATTTGAAAAAGAACATAAACATTAAGCTTGGAAGAGTATGAGCGACAAAAAATTCAACAGGACTCTCGTGACCTGTGCGCTGCCATATCTGTCTCTTATACACATCTGACGCTGCCGACGACTCCTTACGTG
>CAMFRR010000015.1 GCA_945982095.1 uncultured Bacteroidales bacterium | reverse complement strand
AGGTCATGAGCGCTTACGTCAGCATGTGTCCACCTGCCCCTCAATGCCTTTATCGTAGATGAGTTGAAGGGCATAATGCTTTCAATCTGATACATGCGCCCCGGCAGAGAAGCATTCGGGCAACAACTGAGATAGAGATGGGAATGGGGTGACAGGCGGGGCAGGCCTATGGAATTGAAGGCCCCGGCCTTCATGAGGGCCCCTGAAGGCACATATACATATTGGCAGCAGCGAGGTGCAGCTATCAAGACCTCAGTGCCCAGTTCTTCGCTTCGCCTGAATGTGAAGCTGCGTATTGTGTCCGTGGCATGTATAACTGGCTCTCCCTCATATCCCTTTTCCATATAAAAGAGCAGTTCCTTGACCTCTCCGGATGTCTCCACAACATGTATTTCTTTGACATATCCGAGCTGGGAACATAACATGCTTATGTCAGCCATAGGGGAGAGTTTCAGAAGTATTGCGCCTGTGTGCTGCCATAATTTTGGCATTAGAGTGGTGACATCCGGGCTGCAGTCCTCAAGCCTGAACACCTTGCGTCCTGCTGCACTGCGCCTTGCAGGGTCCATATAGATGATGTCACAGTCCGGAATTGTACTGTCCGCAACCACAGTCTCATTGTGTGCCGTGATTACTGCATCCAGCCCCAGCTTACTGAAATTTCGCGTCGCCGCTTCGAACAGTGTCTTGTCCTGTTCGAAATAGTGCAGATGGGCTGCTTTGCTGCAAAAACTTGCACTGTCCACGCCCAAACCTCCCGTCAGATCTGCTACCATGGCTCCTTCGGGTATGAACCGCAGTTTATATTCCGCGGTATTCTGAGAGCTGCACTGTTCGAAAGCAAGCGAAGTGGGTACTTCAAGTCCTTCCCAGGCAGGAATCTTGTCTGAAATCTTCTTTTCCAGACCGTTCTCCAAGGCAGACAATATGTCTGCAAATCCTGATTTGACTTGCTGTTTTGCCATCTTATCGGAGAAATGCCATATAGTCGCGCTCAGTCCAATAGTCGCGCAGTTTTTCCCACTCGTAGAACAAGCCGCAATATGGCTCAAGTGTACCTACTCTCGATGGCTTCTCATTGTGGAGCACAGTGACCAATACCTTGCCCTGAGAATTGCGGTAGAACAGCAGTTGCACATTTCCGGCCGTACACACCAGTTCAAAATCACGGGCCTGCTCGGCAACTTGAGACAATTCACGGCAGTTCGAGCCTTCTATATCCATATAGCAGAGCAGGGGATTCAGTTCTCCGTCATGTCCGAAACGCAGTGTGGCCTTGGCTTTGCTGCGGCCTGCAATTACATCTTCCGCGTCCTTGATTATGGCTTCAGTCATAGGCTTGCCTTTTACCAGGGCCCTGACGCCGCCATTGTCCATGGTGATTCCATGGTGCATGAACCATGACATATTGCTGCGCCACCAAAGCTCATACAGCTCGTCTGGGGTGAAATATCCAATAAAATCCGGTGCGGCGCCGTCCAGACAGGCAGAGGTCTTGATGGCAAAATAGAATTTGTACATCAGCTCTTTGGCCTGAGGCACTTCCTTGGGATTCTTGAAAATGCTGTTTGCGAAATGGGAGGCGTCAACTTTTGCCCAGCGCTCTTCCATAATCTTGCGGCAGGCCTTGTCGTTGCTCAGGGCTGCCCATTCCTCAGGGGTATAATCCCTGCCCTGGACTTCCTGGCGGTTCCAGCTGTTCTCTTTCAGATAATCCAGCTTGAAACAGAGCTCCGGGTTGAAATTCAGCAAAGCATCCATGAAATGGTTGCGGCTCTCTATAACCCTTTTTACCATGGTGGTGTAGGTCTGTATTTCAGCCTTGCCAATAAAAAGCTCGGGATAGTGCTCGTACATACGGGCCGCGATTCCGCGGTGTTCCAGTCCTCCAAGGCTTGTGAGCTCGCCGTTGTTTCCATCGGTAAGAGCCCTCATCTTCATAAGGTCCGAGAACAGTTGCTCGCCTTTTTCTGTAAGTTTGCCTTGCCTATGTAAGGCTTCCAACTCTTTCACCACTTCGTGGCGGTAGGTGCTGTCAATGTCGTATCGGCTGCCGTGTCTGCTGAAATGGCTGATATAGAACAATTCAAAGCCTTCAGCCGGCTTTGGGGCAAGGGTTGATGCCGGTACATATGGGAACATGTTGCCATATGCCCTGAGATTGTTTTCTTTTATCAGTGTATAAGAATCCTGGGCCCACAAGCTTATAGCTGCGAGCCCAGACAAGAGTAAGCATAGCTTCTTTCTCACTGAAATCAGTCTTAAAACCTTATGTTAGAAAAGATAACGTACGCCTATTGTAGTTCCAATGCAACCCATGCTGTAGAAATGGACCCCTCCTTCTCCGAAACTAGGACCGAAAGTAGGACGCCAGTCCACTGATATTTCAAGAGGGAACCAGAAGTCGTAGGCTACTCCTACGTGACCTGCCGCTCCTGCATATCCGAACAGACTTTGTGTTACAACCGGGTTCCAGTACATTCCGGCCGAGGCGCCTGCGCCCAACTGCCAATGCCATTCACCTTTGTAATTCCAAGGAATGGTGGCGTTGAAAGGATCTACCCAATCATATGTAACCGTAGTGCCAATTCCCATGAACAATGGAGCTGACAACGTACAGTCAAGCACATTGCTTCCGATGTAATGCTGATATGATACATCAAAGCTTGAACCAATATTTACGCCAATGGCTCTTGGTTGCGCGGCAGCTACGGCAGACACACCGATGATCAAAGCTGCAATTAAAGCTAATTTTTTCATCTTTTAAAGTTTATTAAGTTTTTAAGCAAAGGTATTCATATTTTTTAAATGTGCAAAAAATATAGTATCTTTGTGTCCCAAGAACAAAAACTTTATGCCTTATGTCATTTATCGATGAAAGAATTGCTCTTGAAGGACTGACATTCGATGATGTGCTGCTGATTCCTGCATACTCGGAGGTCCTGCCGCGAGAGGTGAAGCTCAACTCCCGTTTTTCACGCAACATTACCCTAAATATCCCTATTGTGTCCGCAGCAATGGACACCGTAACTGAAGCGCCGATGGCTATCGCTCTTGCAAGAGAAGGTGGTATCGGCGTTATTCATAAGAATATGTCGATTGCAGCCCAGGCAGCGCAGGTGCGCAAGGTAAAAAGGGCTGAGAACGGCATGATTATGGACCCAGTCACCATACACAAAGATCAGACTGTCGGTGAGGCTCTGGACATGATGGCCGAGAACCATATAGGCGGTATTCCTGTTGTGGATGGCAACAATATACTCGTGGGCATAGTCACCAACCGTGATGTGCGCTTCCAAAATGAAATGAGCGCCAAGATTGCCGATGTGATGACTTCAAACGGACTGGTTACCATCAAGCATGACAGAACGGATCGCGAATATGTCAAGAGAGTGCTCCAGGAGAATAAAGTGGAGAAATTGCCTGTTGTGGATGATCAAGGCAGAATAGTGGGACTTATTACTTATAAAGATATACTTAAAGAGAAGCTACACCCTAATTCTTGCAAAGACAGCAAGGGACGCCTGCGCGTTGCCGCTGGAATAGGCATTACGCCTGATGCCCTCGAAAGGGTACGTGCCCTGGTTGCCGAGGGTGTGGATGCAGTGGTGCTCGACAGTGCCCATGGCCACAGCAAGGGCGTGGTGGACAAATTGCGCGAAATCAAGGCCGAATTCCCTGATTTGGACGTTGTTATAGGCAATATCGCTACGGCTGAGGCTGCAAGGATGCTGGTTGATGCCGGTGCAGACGGAATAAAGGTGGGTATTGGTCCCGGCTCAATATGCACAACCCGTATCGTTGCCGGTGTGGGCGTGCCTCAGCTGACCGCTATTTTTGAATGTTCGAAGGTGGCAAAGGCAGCCGGGATACCAGTCATCGCAGACGGTGGCTTGCGTTATTCGGGCGACGTGGTGAAGGCTCTTGCAGCAGGTGGCGACTGCGTGATGTGCGGTTCTATGTTCGCCGGTACTGAAGAAGCTCCTGGCGAGACCATAATTTACAACGGACGTAAATTCAAGACTTACAGGGGTATGGGCTCCCTTGACGCTATGGAGGCAGGCTCCAAGGACCGTTATTTCCAAGACAAGGAAACTTCTGTCAAGAAGCTGGTCCCTGAGGGAATCGTAGGCCGCGTGCCTTATAAGGGTACCTTGGAAGAGACTGTATATCAGCTTATTGGAGGTCTTCGTAGCGGTATGGGCTACTGTGGCGCCCACAATATAGCCGAGCTCCAGACAGCCAAGTTTACACGTGTGACAGCTTCAGGAATGGTGGAGAGCCATCCTCACGACATCACCATAACCAAAGAAACTCCAAATTATAGCCGTAACGACTAATGGAAAAAATCATAATACTTGATTTCGGTTCACAGGTGACCCAGCTCATAGGACGTCGCCTCAGGGAGCTGAATGTATATTGCGAAATTCATCCTTTCAACAAGGCTCCACAACTGGATGCAGAGGTTAAGGGTGTGATACTCAGCGGAAGCCCTGCTTCTGTCCGGGGCGAAAACGCTCCTTTCGTGGATCTTGGCGAGATAAAGGGTAAACTGCCACTTTTGGGCATATGCTACGGAGCCCAGTTCCTTGCATACCACTACGGTGGAATGGTCGAAAACAGCGACAGCCGCGAATACGGACGCGCCATGATGAGCGTCAAAGCTGATTCTCCGCTTTTCGAGGGTATTCCCCAGACCTCTCAGGTGTGGATGAGCCACGGTGACACCATCACCCGTCTTCCGGAAGGAGCTGTGGTGATAGGAAGCACCGATGACGTTGATAACGCCGCATATCACATTGAAGGTGAGGAAACTTACGCCGTCCAGTTCCATCCTGAGGTGTTCCACAGCGAATATGGGGCGGAGATGCTCAAGAACTTCGTAGTACGCATCTGCGGCTGTTCATGCAGCTGGACCCCGGATTCTTTCATAGAGACTTCGGTGGCTGAGCTCAAGTCAAAACTTGGCGATGACAAGGTGATTCTGGGCCTCAGCGGCGGAGTGGATTCCACTGTTGCTGCTGTTCTGCTCAACAGGGCCATTGGTGCCAACCTTACCTGTATATTTGTGGACAACGGTCTTCTTCGCAAAAATGAGTTCGAAGATGTGCTGGAGTCATACCAGGACATGGGCCTGAATGTGGTCGGAGCCCGCAGCGGCAAACTCTTTCTGGATGCCCTCAAGGGGGTCAGCGACCCTGAGCAGAAGAGAAAAGCCATAGGCAAGACCTTCATTGATGTATTTGATGCAGAGGCACATAAGATAAGCGGTGCCAAATGGCTTGCCCAGGGTACCATTTACCCTGACGTCATTGAAAGCTGCTCGGTGAACGGCCCTTCAGCAACCATCAAGTCTCATCACAATGTAGGTGGTCTGCCTGAGAAGATGAACCTGAAAATAGTTGAGCCTCTGCGCAGCCTCTTCAAAGACGAGGTGCGTCGTGTGGGCCGTGCCCTGGGCATAAAGGAAGAGCTGATAAGCCGTCATCCTTTCCCCGGACCTTCATTGGGAATACGCATCTTGGGCGAGGTGACCGAGGAGAAGCTTGCCATTTTGCGCGAGGCCGATGCAATATTCATCAACAAGCTCAAGAACTGGCCTTGTGACCTGCCTTCGGCTTCAGAGCCGGGACGCAGGGCAAGCAATCTGTATGATTCCATATGGCAGGCCGGCACTATGCTTCTGCCTGTGCGCAGCGTGGGAGTTATGGGCGATGAGAGAACATACGAATACACCTGCGCCCTGCGTGCAGTGATTTCAACTGACGGAATGACTGCCGATTGGGTACATCTTCCATATGATTTCTTGGCTGAGCTGTCCAACGAGATCATCAACAAGGTGCGCGGTGTGAACCGTGTATGTTATGACATATCTTCAAAACCACCTGCAACCATAGAGTGGGAATAGGATTTAATAATTTATTTTGCGAAACTTAAGTCATATACAATGAATAAATTGGATGTAGTTCTCGGTCTCCAGTGGGGAGACGAGGGCAAAGGCAAGGTGGTGGATCTTCTCACCCCTGCCTATCAGGTAATCGCCCGTTTCCAGGGCGGTCCGAATGCCGGACACTCCCTTGTGTTCGACGGAGACAGTTTTGTGCTTCACACAGTGCCTTCGGGCATTTTCCGCGAGGGTTCTGTCAATATCATAGGTAACGGCGTTGTGCTGGATCCTGTGATTTTGATGGATGAAATCAGCCAGATTGAGGCAAAGGCCGGAGACATCAGCGACAGGCTGCTCATTTCAAAGCGCGCCCATCTGATTCTTCCTACCCACCGTATGCTGGATGCAGCCTCTGAGGCAGCCAAGGGCAAGAGCAAAATAGGCTCCACACTCAAGGGCATAGGTCCTACCTATATGGACAAGACAGGCCGTAACGGGCTGCGTGTGGGCGACATAATGAGCGGCGAGTTCACTCAGAGATATGAAGCTCTCAAGCAGAAGCATCTCGCAATGCTTGCCCAATATGATTTCGAATTCGACATTGCTGAGTACGAGGCCAAATGGCTTGACGCCGTACAGCAGTTGCGCCGTTTCTCCTTCATTGAGAGCGAGCTGGTTGCAAACAAACTGCTCGAAGAAGGCAAGTCCATTCTTGCCGAGGGTGCCCAGGGTTCAATGCTCGATATAGATTTCGGCACCTATCCTTTCGTAACCTCTTCCAACACCATGACAGCCGGTGTATGTACAGGCCTGGGCGTGGCTCCTTGCCGCGTGGGCGATGTAAAGGGTATATTCAAGGCCTATTGCACCAGAGTGGGCAGCGGTCCTTTCCCAACTGAGCTCTTCGACGAGGTGGGCGAGCAGTTGCGCAGCATAGGTCATGAATACGGAGCAACAACAGGACGTCCTCGCCGCTGCGGCTGGCTGGATATGGTGGCTCTCAAATATGCAATCATGATGGACGGTGTGACCGAACTCATCATGATGAAGGCAGACGTGATGAACAGTTTCGATACCATAAAGGTATGTACAGCTTACAAGATTGGTAATGAGACTGTTGACCATTTCCCTTATGAGGCCGACGACAAGGTTGAACCTGTATACAAGTCTTTCCCTGGTTGGAAGAGCGATATCACCAAAGTCCGCTCATACGAAGAGTTCCCTGTAGAATTCAAGAACTACGTAGAGTGGATAGAAAAAGAGACCGGATGTCCTGTCAAGATCATTTCAGTGGGTCCTGACCGCAGCGAGACAGTTATGCGCTGATAACGCTTTTTCTGATGTCGGTAAATATTGAACAGTCCTGGGGCCGGGCTTTGGCCTCAGAATTCGAGAAAGATTATTTCAAGTCCCTGGCCCTGAAGCTGCATCAGCTCAAGGCCGGGGGTCATGTCATATATCCTCCGGGTCCGCAAATCTTCAAGGCTTTTGAACTCTGTCCTCTGGACAAAGTGAAGGTTGTGATACTCGGGCAGGACCCTTATCATGGATACGGCCAGGCTATGGGATTGAGCTTCAGCGTTCCTTCAAATGTTCCGGCACCTCCCTCACTCAAGAATATATTCAAGGAGATATCGGCTGACTGCGGCATTGAAATGAGCGGGAGCCCCGATCTCAGCCCCTGGGCGACTCAGGGAGTACTGCTGCTGAACGCGATACTCACGGTAGAAGCCAATATGGCCGCTTCTCACCGGGGATTCGGCTGGGAAACTTTTACCGACGCTGTCATAAGCTGCATAAACCGCGAGTGCGACTCCGTGGTTTTCATGCTATGGGGCAATTTCGCCCGAAGCAAGGCTGTGCTTATTGACAGGTCCAAGCACCTGGTGCTTGAAGCTGCGCATCCTTCTCCGCTTGCGCGAGGCGCCTTTTTCGGATGCAGACATTTTTCACAGGCAAACAATTTCCTTTCCTCACGGGGCAAGACCCCCATCAATTGGCAACTATAATACAAAATGAAACGCGTAGCATTGTTTCCGGGCTCATTTGACCCCTTTACCCTCGGACACCTGAATATCCTGGACCGCGCACTCACCATGTTCGATGAAGTGGTAGTGGCAGTTGGCGTTAACCAGGATAAGAGAGGCATGTTCACTGATGACCAGAAACTGAACATCATACGTCAGGCTACCGCAGGCCGCGCCGGAGTCAGAATTGACAGTTATGACTGTCTTACCATAGATTATTGCCGCAGCAAGGGCATCAAACACATAGTAAGGGGAGTGCGCAATTTCATTGACTTTGACAACGAGAAGGCAATTGCCGATGCGAACCGCAAACTGGCTCCCGACATTCAGACCATCATAATCCCTACAGCCCAGGAATATGCCCATATTTCCTCCACCGCGGTCAGAGACCTGATAAAACACGGTGGAGACACCAAGGAATTCCTTCCAGAAGGTATAAGCCTGAAGTGATGAAACGACACTGCCGCATACTGCTGTGCTCTCTGCTTTTCTTTTTCGCCGCTCTCCAAATGTCCAGCGGCCAGGTGCCCGTTGCCCAAGACCATGAAGTACAGGCTGATACAAGTGCTACTTCAGCCTTGATGGCCAAACTGGACGCCTATCTTGAGGCTATGGACGGACTCAGCCTGCAGGCCGCTTGTGTCGAATGCGACTTCCTCATAGGCTCAGTGCAGGATGAAACATTGCGCAGCACAGTGGCAGTCAAGGCATATGAGCATTTCAGACAGTCCCCGCTCATGGGAAGCGAGACCGTGGCAATTCACATATTCGACCGTTGGTTCGCAAGTTATGAGGCACTCTTCGATGATTTCGAAGCCTTCGAACAGGCACAGGTCCATGCCTTTGTTAACAGGCGCAGCCTGATAGGGGAGCAGGCACCTGTGCTGAACCTGCTTGACATTCAGGGAGAGGAAGTGACAATGCCCTCATCATCACGCCCTGCCATAATCTTTTTCTACAGCGCCTCCTGCCCAAAATGCCTCTATTATGCCACTCAGCTCCGCGACTTTCTTGAAGGACGCGGCATATACAAAGGTAAAGGCCCCAAGACACGTAAATTCGACCTCTATACCATATACTGCGGGGAAGATGATGTCGAGTGGGAGCTGTATGTACGGCAACATTTCAAGCTGCGCCGCCGTTGTGGCCGCAGGGATTTTCACCTCAAAGGCGCGGACAGCGATTTTGTCACAGCATATGGAGTTGTACAGACTCCAAGACTCTTTTTTGTAGGCTCTGACGGGAAGATTCAAGGCCGTAATCTGGATGTCCCATCATTGCGATTTTTTCTTTGAATTGGCAAAGTATTCAAGGCCAATCCTTTTCCATTCCTGTTGATAACTTTGTTGAAAACTATTGAAGATTCTCCTTTGAAGGAGGTCTTCTTTTGTATATCTTTGTCATGGCTTGTCGCCCTATTAGTTTTTAATTTTTTTATTTTTTTTCTCACAGGTATGGATGTACGCAAAACCAACGGTTCCCTCGAAGAGTATGATAAGGTGAAACTACGCAGGGGAATTCATGAAACCTTCAAGCAGGCAGGTGAGTATTGTGACGATAATGTAGTCACAATGATTATCAACAATCTTTATATCTACGATGGCATCACCAGCCGTGAAATCCGCCGTCAGGTGGAGGAAAGCCTCATGAGCATCAACAAGAAGGTTGCCCATACCTATATAGAAACTTTCGATGCAGACGTGGATCTGCGCAAGAAAAGAGACTTCATCAAAGACTATATTGCTGCATCCAATGCGGCCACAGGCTCCAAGTTCGATGCCAATGCCAATGTCACCAGCAAGAACATTGTGACACTGGGCAACGAGCTTTACAAAGAGAACAACATCAAGCAGAACCGCTACATAATGTGCGACAAAATCAAGTCGCTTTATGGCAAGGCTCTGGCCGACAACTATATGGCAGACCTCAAAAGTCACGTGCTCTACAAACATGACGAAAGCGGCACTCCAGGATATCCTTACTGTGTGGCCATCACTATGTATCCTTTCCTCGTGAGCGGTCTGCGTGAGCTGGGCGGAGTGTCTGTCGCTCCTACCGACCTCAAATCTTTCTGCGGTGAGTTCATCAACCTGGTGTACAGCGTGTCATCGCAGTTTATGGGCGCAGTGGCAACTCCTGAGTTCCTTATGTATATGGACTATTTCATACGTAAGGACTATGGCGACGATTACATTGAACATCTGGATGAAGTGGTGGAGAAGAACCGCAAGCAGCGTACACTTGAGAAGGTTATCGACAACTGCTTCCAGCAGGTGGTACATTCAATGAATATGCCTGCGGGCAACAGGGGCTACCAG
>CAMFRR010000014.1 GCA_945982095.1 uncultured Bacteroidales bacterium | reverse complement strand
TTATTAATATTTACTATCTACACTATGATTCACAAAACATTAAGATTGTTTGGCGCAATTGTGGCCTTTGCATTCTTGTCTGTTGCTGCTTTTGCACAGGGCGGGAAACGTACTGTCACAGGATGCGTAACCGACTCTAATGGCATGCCATTGATCGGTGTAGGAGTTGCTGTGGTATCAGACCCGACAATAGGTGTCATCACTGACATTGACGGAAATTATTCCATTGCAATTCCTGAAGGAAGTGTTTCTCTGATGTATTCTTTCATCGGAATGAACACTGTCACAGAAGAAGTGGGCAATCGTGACATTATCAACGTTACGCTCACAGAAGACACACTGTTATTGGAAAGCGTTGTGGTAACAGCCCTCGGCATCAAGAAAGCCGAACGCTCAGTTACTTACAATGTACAAAAGGCCGATGCAGACGCCTTCAAGGTTCCTTCCGTTAACATGGTGAACAGCCTCAACGGCAAGCTGGCTGGCGTGCAGATTAACGAAACCGCTGCCGGCGCCGGCGCTGAGACCAAGGTTGTGATGCGTGGCGCCAAATCCATTGCAGGAAGCAACAATGCTCTTTACGTGCTTGACGGTATTCCACTCCCTTCACTTTCGCGAACCAATCCTGGTGATTCATGGAGCATGTATTCAGGTTCCCAGCTTTCAGGCGATGGAATCTCAAACTTCAACAGCGAGGATATAGCTGAGACATCAGCTCTCGTAGGTCCTTCAGCTGCAGCACTTTATGGTTCAAAGGCCGCCAACGGCATACTCATGCTCAGCTCACGCAGAGGCGAGAAAGGCTTCAGCATTTCTTATGCCAACAACACCACATTCTCCAATCCTTTCATGTTGCCTCAGCTCCAGACCACTTATGGTTCTGAAGACGGATATTTCACCTCTTGGGGCCAGAAGATGAAAACTGAGAGCAGCTGGAGCGTGCGTGATTTCTTCCAGACAGGATACAACACTCGCAACTCCCTTTCGGCTTCATTCGGTGGAGAAAATTCTTCTACTTATGTATCCGCATCGTGGACAAATGCGAAGGGCATAATTCCTAACAACAACTTCGACCGTAAGAACATCACCCTGCACCACAACCACGATTTCCTGAACAACAAGATTCATTTCAGCGTGCTGGCCATGTACATAGGCACAAAGGAACAGAACCAGCTTTCAGGCGGCCAGTATTACAACCCTCTCGTGTCTCTATATCTGATGTCTCCAAGCGATGACCTGACCAAATATCAGACTTATGAGCGTTATGATGCAGCTCGCGGCTTCAAAACCCAGTACTGGGCAGACAGCGACGGAGCAGCATCTTTTTCAATGCAGAACCCTTTCTGGACAGTATACCGCAACCTTAGGACTACTGACAAGAACCGATACATTCTCGGCGGTAATCTCAGCTGGGATGTAACCGACTGGATGGACATACAGCTACGTGCACGTGGAGATGTCAACTACGCCACAGCGCAGATGAAGAACTACGCATCTACAAACGGTCTTTTCGCAGGCAAGTACGGCCGTTTCTACTATGACCAGTACCAGACTTCGCAAATCTATGCCGACGTCCTTGCAAACTTCCACAAATCGTTCGGAGACAACCTATTCCAGTTCAATGCCACTCTCGGTGCTTCAATTGAGACATACAAAGACGTGTGCACCTTCACTAGAGGCGACCTTTCAAAAATCGCCAACCTCTTCACACAGAACAATATGGATACTTCCAAAGGTCTGTGGAAAGAAACCATTCACGACCAGAACCAGGCAATATTCGGCACAGTACAGTTGGGACTTAAGAACTGGTTGTTCCTCGACTTGACAGCACGAAATGACTGGAACTCAGCAATGGCAAGCAAAGATGGAGTTAAAGCCATTTTCTATCCTTCTGTAGGTCTTTCTTGGATTATCACAGACGCATTCAAGATTAAATCTGACATACTCAGCTTTGCAAAACTTCGCGCTTCATACGCCGAAGTAGGCAACGCGCCTATGCGTTACATACTCAACCCTTACTATCAGGTGGGTTCAGGCGGTTCTGCCGCAACAAGCACATGGCACGTGGCTGACGGCTTCGAACCTGAGCGTACACGCTCTTTTGAGGCAGGTCTTGACCTCCGCCTTTTCAAGGGCGACCTCGTCATTGGAGCAACTTACTACAACTCACAGACTTACAACCAGGTATTCACTCCTGAGGTTCCTGCAGGTTCTGGTTACAGCACAATATACATCAACGCCGGACGTGTTGACAACCAAGGCGTTGAGCTCTCTGCCAACTACACTCTGCGCCAGGGAGACTTCCGATGGAATACAGGCATAGTTTACTCTATGAACCGCAACAAAATCGTGAAAATGCTCGATACCACAATTGACGGCATTCCTTTCAAGAGTGACAAACTTTCTGTAGGCGGTCTTTCAGGTGCCAAGTTCTGGCTTACTGAAGGCGGTCAGATCGGCGACCTGTACGTGAGCAAGCTTATGACAGACGAGCATGGCTACATCTATGTATCTTCTGCAGAGTTGGGCAGCCAGGTTGTTCCTGCACCTCACAACGGTACTACTGAAACAATGATGTATGCAGGTAACGTAAACCCAAGCTGGACAGGCTCATGGAGCAACAGCTTCAGCTGGAAAGGCCTCAGCTTCAGCTTCATGTTCAACGCCCGCGTAGGCGGTATAGGCATCTCTGCAACAGAGGCAGTGCTTGACACTTACGGACGTTCACAGCGTACAGCTGACGCCCGTGACAACGGTGGCGTTTTGGTGAACGGCGCTCTCATCCCTGAAAGGGCTTTCTTCGAGACCATAGGCGGACAGGGAGACAACCTCATAGGTTCATTCTATACATATTCAATGACCAACATACGTTTAGGAGAGATGAGCCTCGGATATGACATTCCTATAAATAAATGGGTGAAGTGGATTAAAGGCCTCAATCTGTCTGTAGTGGGCCGCAACCTGGCAATGATCTACTGCAAAGCTCCGTTCGATCCTGAACTTATTCAGGGCGCCGGCAACTACTCAAGCGGTATTGACTATTTCATGGTACCTTCTACCCGCAACATTGGTTTCTCTGCTAAGATTACATTCTAGACTTGTAAGAAGAATATGAAAACAGTAAAATATATAATGCTGATTGCCGCTGCAGCCACTGCGCTCTCATGTACGAAAAACTTCCGTGAGATGAACACAAACCCTGAGCAGGCTTACGAAGAGCACATGTCTCACGACGGTCTGGCAGTGGGCGGCCCATTCACAAAAATGCTGCAGAATGCAATTCCGATGTACCAGATGGACGGTAACAACGAGTATGGTTCTGACCGCTACCAGGTCATCCAGGATCTGGCAGGCAACTGCTTCTCAGGCTATTTCGCTGCAACCAACTCTGGTTTCACACAGAATAATCTCTACAACGTCAACAATGACGGATGGTCAAAGTTTATGTTCAACGACTTTTTCACACGTTTCACTCCTCAGTGGCTCACTGTCAACCAGTTCCGCGAAGGAAACGAGACGCTCTGCGCCCTTGCCGACGTAGTGAAAATACTTGTGCTTGACACTTACGGACGTTCACAGCGTACAGCTGACGCCCGTGACAACGGTGGCGTTTTGGTGAACGGCGCTCTCATCCCTGAAAGGGCTTTCTTCGAGACCATAGGCGGACAGGGAGACAACCTCATAGGTTCATTCTATACATATTCAATGACCAACATACGTTTAGGAGAGATGAGCCTCGGATATGACATTCCTATAAATAAATGGGTGAAGTGGATTAAAGGCCTCAATCTGTCTGTAGTGGGCCGCAACCTGGCAATGATCTACTGCAAAGCTCCGTTCGATCCTGAACTTATTCAGGGCGCCGGCAACTACTCAAGCGGTATTGACTATTTCATGGTACCTTCTACCCGCAACATTGGTTTCTCTGCTAAGATTACATTCTAGACTTGTAAGAAGAATATGAAAACAGTAAAATATATAATGCTGATTGCCGCTGCAGCCACTGCGCTCTCATGTACGAAAAACTTCCGTGAGATGAACACAAACCCTGAGCAGGCTTACGAAGAGCACATGTCTCACGACGGTCTGGCAGTGGGCGGCCCATTCACAAAAATGCTGCAGAATGCAATTCCGATGTACCAGATGGACGGTAACAACGAGTATGGTTCTGACCGCTACCAGGTCATCCAGGATCTGGCAGGCAACTGCTTCTCAGGCTATTTCGCTGCAACCAACTCTGGTTTCACACAGAATAATCTCTACAACGTCAACAATGACGGATGGTCAAAGTTTATGTTCAACGACTTTTTCACACGTTTCACTCCTCAGTGGCTCACTGTCAACCAGTTCCGCGAAGGAAACGAGACGCTCTGCGCCCTTGCCGACGTAGTGAAAATACTTGGTATCCACCGTATTACCGACACATATGGTCCTATACCTTACAGCTCGCTCACCCAGGCGGGAATAGAGAAGAGCTATGATCCTCAGGACAAGGTGTACAAGCAGATGTTCGAAGAGCTGGACAAGGCTATAGAGGTCCTCACTTCATTCGCTGTAGCTAACCCAAGCGGCAAACTCCTCGAGGAATATGACAATATCTATCGTGGAGACGTTACAAAATGGGTGAAACTGGCCAATACACTTCGCATGCGTCTTGCAATGCGTGTATATTACGCTGACGAGGCTCTCGCCATGGCTGAAGCTGAGAAATCTCTCAGCAATTCGATAGGGATGATGAATGACGCAGGCGACAAGGCCGTATATACTCCTGCTGCCGGTTCCGCATGGCAGAATATGCTCTACGTCATCCAATATGACTATCCTGGAGGCGACAGCCACATAGGCGCTACTATCGAAACCTACATGAACAGCTGGGACGACCCTCGCCGTGAGAAATATTTCACAAAGAGTGAGCATGCCGGACGCGAGTACTTTGGAGTACGTCTGGGCATCAGGAACGGAGATTCATACAAGAATGACAAAGCCTCACGCGTAAATGTGAGCAAGAACGACGGTATGAAGTTCATGTCTCCGGCAGAAGCCCTCTTTCTCCAGGCAGAGTACTGGCTGCACAAAGGCGACGAGGAACAGGCTAAGGCCAAATATGAGGAAGGTGTAAGGCTCTCATTCGCAAGCGAGGGAGCTTCAGGAGCCGATGCATATCTTGCCTGCACAAAAGGCGTAGGCAAATACGAGGATGTTGTCAACTCCGGTTCTTCATACAACACCGAGCTCAGCTCCGTTTCAGTATCCTGGGACAGCGCCAACGGCACAGAGCAGCATCTAGAGCAAATCATCACACAGAAATACATCGCCATGTTCCCTGAAGGCCAGGAAGCCTGGTCAGAGTTCCGCCGCACCGGTTATCCTAAAGTGATACCTGTGGCCAACAACAACAGCGGCAACACCATCAACACCCAGATACAAATACGACGCATTCCTTTCCCTGCCACCGAATACCGTACCAACGCTGCGAACGTGGCTGAGGCTGTCGGCATGCTGAACGGTCCAGACTATGGCGGTACAAAACTCTGGTGGGACAAGAAATAACCTGATTTATTTAAGGATAATATGAAAAAAGCAATATTATATATCGCAAGCGCGCTCGTGGCAGCAACGGGTCTGAATTCGTGTACCCAACCTGAGGCCCTAGATCTCCAGCCAGCATACAAATACACTGACGCATACTATAAAGCCCTGCGCGAATACAAAGAGAGCGACCATTCCATCTGCTACGTATGGTTCGCCAACTACGAGGCTGCCTGCCCTGGATCACGCTTCATGGGTCTTCCTGACAGCGTTGACGTAATCTCACTTTGGGGCGGCATACCTAAGGACCCTGCAATGAGGGAGGAAATGTACAAGGTACGCGAGCTCAAAGGCACACGTTTGGTGGGTGTAAAGATCATTCGTCTCGCACCAGGCAACAAAAACTACTACAACTACCTTTCTTGGGCCAAAGCAGCCGGCATAGAGTCCTTCGATGCTGCATACAAGAGCACTTATGAGGCGAAGACTGCAGAGTATTCTGCAATGACAGATAACACAGGAAAGCCTATGTACACTGCCGAGCAGGTTACTTCATTGGCTGAGAGTGATGCACTTGCAGCAGGCTGTACCGCACTACGCGCCGATATGGCAGCCAACCCTAGCCGCACAGGCGAGGAAGGCAACTGGGAATATCCTGACTGGTGCGTGAAAGCAGCAGGCGTAATCCTTGACGAAATAAACGAATACCAGCTGGATGGATACGATCTGGACTATGAGCCTGAGGGAGATGCCCTTGACGGTGCGTGTATGACCACTTTCGTCCAGTATCTCGGTCAGTTCATAGGTCCCGGCTCTCCAAACAAGAGAACACTGCTTTGCGTGGACGGAGGCTACCCAAGCACAGAAGTTGCGCATCTGGTTTCTTACCATGTCGCACAGAGCTACGGCCAGCAGCCTAGCGAATACATGTTCAACAAGAGCGGCTGGAGCAACTCACAGCTCATCATAACTGAGAACATAGGTGACAATTGGAAAACAGGCGGAGCAATGGAAGCGCAGGCCGCATTCCAGCCTGCCACCGGAGGACGCAAAGGTGGATTCGGAGCATTCCACAACCAGCGTGACTACGCAATAGAGGCAGTAGGCGGAAGCAGCAAGATTCCGTACGGACACCTGCGCCGCGCCATACAGCTCCAGAACCCTGCCGTAACCAAATAATTACGCGGAATCATGAAAAACATCATAAAACTGTCAATAATTTCAGTAGTTGCTCTTCTGAGCCTGTCCGCCTGCGAAAGAATGGTGGACTATACTACCACTATAGATGCATATCCTCACCGTATCTACTCCAACTCTTTTGGAGAGGAGAATATTGATATGGCAAAGATAGCGCATGCCCCAATAGGTTCTTTCTGCAGCTTCAGCAAGGTCATGCCTCTGAATGCCAATACAGGTAACCACGGTACTCTAACTGTGGAAGCCGTATACGATGAGCAGGCAGCACAGGCCTACATAAACAAGACTGCATCTGAAGCCAAGGTGCTCCCTGCAGAATACCTGCGCATAGTAAAATACGTGAAGGATGATCTTTCAACCGAGCCGTCTTCATCCGCAACAATAACTATCCCTGAAGGCCTTGGCAATTCAGCCGACTCTCTTTATATCATGTTGTCCGGCGACCTCACCAAACTTACAGAGCGTGAATATATAGCAGCCGTGAGCATAAGCTCTGCTGATATGGCAACAAGTGAGGTAAAAGGCACTTACTATCTCCAGGTACTCACAGAAAAGAACTGCATCAAGCAAATCGAATCTCAGGATGACGTTATGGGATTCAACCCTTCGGATTACAGCGGTATGGAATATATCGAGGGTCTGAGCGGCAATATAAACGAAAACCATACAGTATCCACACAAGAGACCGTCACTGTAGCCATGGACCTCAAGAACACTTATCTCATTTCCGGTCTGGCATATGACGTGTTGTACTCCTGGGGCAAGTTCCCTACAATCTCAGCAATCATGTATTCTGAGGACAATACAAACTGGGAGCAGGCCGGTTCGCCTGAAGGCAAGGAATATATCAATGGCAATTCTACATATGTTGCATTCTATGGCTTCATCAAGGCCCGTTACCTTAAGTTCACCATAGATGCTACACAAAGCTACTACGGACATTTCAACAACTTCCGATTCTTCTATATGGAGAGCGAAAATCCTATGATATATCTTGCTGACGGAGATTTCAAGGGACAGATTCTCCACAATCCTGCAGGTACAGAAGGCAACATGAATGTGGAACTTAATGTCAAGAACACCATTCCTACCTCAAAGGCCATCAGCGTAAGTGCCAGCGTAGACAACTCTCTTATAAGCTCTTACAATGCTGCACACGGAACCGCATATGAGAGCATCAATACATCCAACATCAATATTGAAGGCAATGTGGTAATAGCTCCAAATGCAAGTGAAGGCAACAGCAAGTTCAAGATTACATTGACAGGTGACCTTTCAGGCTATACATCAGACAACTCTTACCTCATACCTGTAACCGTAAGCACAAGCGATGCAGAAGTGAGCAAAACCAAGAGCGTTGCATACATTGTAGTGGAACAGAAGACCGTATATCTGCGCAGCAACTTCGTTGAAAGCCAGATAGGAGCCCCTGCCCTCCAGGATAAGAGCGGATGGAGCATTGAGGGAACAGCTCCATATTGGGGCAACTTCAACGATGTCAACGGCCTTATCGACGGTGATGTATCTGCAGAAGCAAGCTGGTACTCATGGGACAGCTATCCAAACTGGACCATCACTTTGGACAAAGAATATGACTTCTATGGAGTAGCTGTATTCACTGTGGAAAACTATGGCATTTCATTGTCAGACTTTGAAATTGCAATAAGCACAGATGGCAGCAACTTCAAGACCCTGGGAACTGCAAGTGCAGCCGACGGTTCACGAGTAGACCAAGGCACAAAGGCAATGTCTGCCCTCTTTAAGGCAGAAAAGGCCAAATATGTGAAGATTACATACATGAATACGTATTTCGATCTTTCAGAGATTGACATTTACGCAAAATAAGTGAATTGAATATCATGAAAACATACAAACTATTTACAGCAGCAGCGCTGCTTGCCATGGTAGGATGCCACAAATCCCTGGAATACAGGGATGTGGTATACTTCACCGGCACGGAATCATCCCCTCTGTCCAGCATGTATGTGGATGGTCCCACCACCAAGAGCGTGACTGTCACCGCATCTGATGTCGTAAAATCAGAAGTCAAAGTACCTGTAAGCGTTGACTTTTCAGCAGTGGAGCGATATAATGCAATCAACGGTACAGAGTATCAGATGCTGCCTGAAGGCAGTTATTCTCTGGACAGCGACAGTTTCACAATTACCCCTGGAAACAATATTTCAGCTCCTGTAAACTTCTCCATAACCTCAATGGATGATTTTGAAGAAGGCGTACTCTACTGTCTGCCGCTGAAGATTGGTAATGCTTCCAACGGCTGGGAAGCCCTTGCTCCAAGCCAGACTGCTCTCTTCGTCATCAAGCAGATTATTACTACAGAAGTGATGAACCTCAACCGTTCTACATACTTCAATATGAAGAGCATGGAGAAGAACCCTGACCTTGCAAATCTTTCGGCCGTCACTATGGAGGCCCGAGTAAAGATGGACGGCTGGAGCAACCTTGGCCACAAGATTGCCACTGTGATGGGTATAGAGGAACATTTCGTGATACGTTTCGGTGACGGTTCTATAGACAAGAACCAGCTCCAGATTGCGGGTCGTGGCGTATCATTCACTTCTGCCGATCACTTTGATACAGGCAAATGGTATCATATAGTAGGAATTGACGACGGCAGCAACATTCGTCTGTATGTGGACGGAAAACTGCAGTTCTCAGGCGACAGCTCAGGTAAATCAGCCCTCGACATGGGTGCCACTGCCGAAGGCGGCGGATTCCGCATCGGCGCATCTGCAGGCGATATACGTCCTCTCCCAGGATGCATAAGCGAGGTACGTGTATGGAAGCGTGCGCTCAGCATTCTTGAGGCTGAAAACAACCAGTGCTACATCAATCCTGAGAATGCGCAGGACCTGATAGGCTACTGGAGAATGGACACTATGGAAGACGGCATGTTGCCTGACCTTTCCGGCAACGGCTATCATGGTACTCCAAACAACACCCCAGCAATGGTGGATGGTGTAAAATGCCCTTATATAGAATAAAACGATTTGAAGCGATTAGGAATAGTAATGATGTGGTTCGTGTCACTTGCCTTCGGGCAAGTGGCACTTTCCGCACCACGTCTTTTGAAATTCTCCTGTCCCGAAGCTGATTTGGGAGAAATCAGATTTGACGGCGGAACCAAAACCATAGTATTCGAATACACCAATATCAGCGACAAGGATGTCACCATACTTGACATCCACACTCAATGCGGCTGTGCATCTCCTTCCTACAGCCATGAGCCACTTGCCCCGGGCAAAAGTGCAAAGCTTAGCGTTACATACGACCCGTCACACTTCATAGGGCCACAAAAAGTAGGGCTTACCGTAATCGCCACGAATGGTGACTACCGCAAGTTCAACACCCTGCTGGTAATTGCCGATGTTCTGAGAGAAGTGAGCCTTATGCAGGCCCGCTATCCTGTGGTTCTTCACGAGGATATGCGCTGCAACGTGGAAAGCGTGGGAATGAGGCTTACATCACGCAAAACCTGTCCTGTGAGGGAATTGGAACTATATAATGACAGCAAAGAGCACAGCTATCACGTAATGTTCATGCCCTCGGAAAGTTGCATTCAAGTGCTCAACTGCACAGACGATTCCATACTCATTGGTCCAGGCGAGATTGTCAAGGTCAAACTGAGAGTGGACACCAGACTCTTCATGAAGGGCCGCTACGAAAAAATTCTCCACATCATCACTGACGGGAGGAATCATTCAGAAATCAAGCTCAAAGGAGCTATAGAATAAAAATCAAAGTGCAGGGCCAAGGCTGAACCAGAATTTGTAATCGCGGTCAGACCACATCGTAAAGGCTCACTCCGTCCTCATCAGGCACAGGATCAGGCATAGGGGGATTATTCTTGTTGCAGGATGCGGCTAGAATGGCCAGTAATGCCCAGAACAGCAGATGGAATTTTTGTAAATTTAACAATAGGTAATTCAATAAAATGTACATATG
>CAMFRR010000013.1 GCA_945982095.1 uncultured Bacteroidales bacterium | reverse complement strand
GGTGATGACGTCCTGTGAGCAGTTCCACCTCTATGAGGAAATAACGTTTGGTGGCTGCAATACGGCGATATTTCAATCTTGCAAGCTTGGCATCCGCCGACTTGGAAATATAGCTCTTGTTCTGTTTCTCGTTGCGTATCAGGTAGTTCTCCAACAGGGTAAACTCATCGGAAGGACCCTGGGGCACATCATTGCAGCATAGGGCCCAATAAGTCTTGTGGACCTTGCCTTCGCGGAACATTGCATTTAGCCTTTCCAAGGCCTTGGAAGTCTTGGCAAACATACATATGCCGCTTACCGGCCTGTCCAGACGGTGGGGAACCCCCATAAACACTTTGCCGGGCTTGGAATCGCGCTGAGCCACGAAAGCCTTGAGGGTTTCACTCAGAGCCTCATCACCTGTCTTGTCGCCCTGTACTATCTCTCCTACATTCTTGTTGAAAATTAGTATATGGTTATCCTCGTACAGTATGCGTGAATTTATGTCTGCGTATTCCTTTTCCGGAAGAATCCTGTATTCCATTTTATCGTCATTTGTCTTAGCGGGAGCAAATTTAGTCATAAAATATCATATCTTTGTATTTTTAAATACGTGGACTATGCAAAAAATGGCACTTCTGCTTCTCGGGCTATCAGCCACTCTGGCCGCATACGCTCAAGGCCTTACCGACTCCACCCTCCGCGTGGATTATATATTCGCCGGCAGCAACGGCTCTGCCCAAATCTTCCTCGACAAGATGTCCGGCAGCGAGGGCTGGCACGGAAGAACAGTAAACATGAAGTCACTTCCGCTCAGAGGCAACGGCAGCATAGTGATGCAGGATTCCGAAACGGCCGATACTCTTTATATGATGTCTTTCAGCACTCTGTTCCAGGAATGGATGGCAATTCCGCAGGCCAAAACCCAGGCCATGTCCTTCCAGAACAGTTTCCTGCTCCCCATGCCGGAAAGAAAGGCAGATGTAACGGTAAGTCTCTACGACTACAAGGGAACTGCCATATGTTCATACACCCACATTGTCCATCCTGACGACATTCTGACCAGGAGGGCTGAAATATCGGAAATCCCTGTCAAATATATACACAAGGGCGGAGACACACGCACTTGCATAGACGTAGCCATAATCGCCGAGGGTTATACGGCAGAAGAACAGGAAAAATTCTATGAAGACGCAACAGTATGCGTTGATGCCATTTTCTCACACGAGCCTTTCGCAAGCACGAAGGACAGATTCAACTTCCTCGCCGTAGCGGCGGCTTCCAAAGACAGCGGGGTCAGCATACCGCGCGAAAACATATGGAAAAACACAGCCGTCGAATCCCATTTCGACACCTTCTACATGGAGCGCTACCTCACCACAGGATCCATACAGAAAATGCACGAGCTGCTCAATGGCCTGCCTTATGAGCACATAATAATCCTCGCCAACACAGACACTTACGGAGGCGGAGGCATATACAATGCTTACACTCTGACTACTGCGCACCACCCTATGTTCAGGCCTGTAGTCGTTCATGAATTCGGCCATTCATTCGCGGGATTGGGTGATGAATATGACTACGACAGCGGTGAAGACCCTTACTATAGGAGCGACGCCGAACCATGGGAACAGAATATCACCACCTGCCACGATTTTGCATCAAAATGGCAGGATATGATGAATGAAGAAGGAGTGGAACTTGTCGAAGGAGCCGGCTACCAGAAAACAGGAGTATGGCGCCCTGCGCGAGACTGCCGTATGCGCACCAATCAGGCCCCGGCATTCTGCCCTGTATGCCAGCGTGCAATACGCCGCATCATAGATTTCTACACTGTACAGGCAGAATAACAGCGGCTTATGACTACAGAAAATCTGAATAAGGAAAGGCATTGGTCCATTGAAAAAGGCTTTGCGGCAGGAGGACTTGTATTCGCTCTGGGTCTGGGCCTGCAGATTGCCTGCGGACCTGTGCCCTGGCAGGACTTCGCCTGGCCTGCCAATATAATCATACTTGCAATCCTTCTCTCTCTGATTGCCTTAATGTTCATGCTCAGGAAGAGGGTGTACGCATTCAGATGGATGATGCACGGGGAAGCTGCAGTAGCGTCCATCACCTGGGCCCTGGGCCTTACAATGATCATGGGCCTGGTGCCTCAACTGCGCAGTGACGGAGTACCTTGGCTGTCGCAAATGCTGAGTTTCTGGCCTTTCGTACTTGTGTGGACATGGATGCTGATTATAGATGCCCTGGCATGCCTAAACCACATATCCCGCTTTAAATTGCGTGAAATACCCTTCATCCTGAACCACTTGGGAGTTTTTATTGCCATAGCCTGCGCAACCCTGGGAAATCCCGACATGCAGCAGCTTCAGATGACAGTATATGAAAAGCATTCAGAATGGCAGGCAATCACAGCAGAAGGCAAGGTGGTGGAACCCGGACTGGCGATACAGCTGCACGATTTCAGCGTGGAATACTACCCTGACGGAAGTCCCAAACGTTTTGCATCGGATATCTCAGTCCACAGCAAGAACGGCAGCCAAGCACAGGGCACTGTAGAAGTAAACAAGGCTCTAAAGGTAGAAGGGTGGAAAATTTATCAGTACGGCTATGACAGCTCCATGGGCGACAATTCGCCCTACAGCGTATTCCTCATGGTAAAAGACCCATGGCTGCCCTATGTATACATAGGAATTTTCATGATGCTGGCAGGAGCCTTGTGTCTGATGCTGTTCATGGCCCCTAAACCTATAGAAAAATGAGTTGGGATTTGTTCGCATATTTTGCCCTGCCCTCAGTATTATGCTGGGCAGCAGGCGCTTTCTTCGCATGGAAAGGACAGGCTTCAAAGGTGTACGCATTCAGCTTTGCAGGACTGGCCATATATTTCGCCTTCATCTTGGGCATGTGGATAAGCCTGGAACGCCCTCCTCTGAGGACCATGGGAGAAACCCGCATGTGGTACTCCTTCTTCCTGGCTCTTGCCGGCATAATAGTCTACAGCCGCTGGCACTACAAGTGGATACTGTCATTCAGTACCCTTATGTCCTTTGTATTCATATGTATAAACCTCGCGAAGCCTGAGATTCACAGCAAATCGCTCATGCCCGCACTGCAGAGCCCTTGGTTCGCACCTCATGTTATAGTCTATATGTTTGCCTATGGGCTTCTTGGCGCCGCGACTCTGGTGGCCGCCTATATGCTTATCAAAAAGCGGGGCGATATGCATAAAGAGCTGAATATCATGGATAATATGGTGTATGTAGGACTTGCCTTCCTGAGCTTCGGCATGCTTTTCGGCGCCTTGTGGGCTAAGGAAGCCTGGGGCCACTACTGGGCCTGGGACCCCAAAGAGACCTGGGCTGCGATCACTTGGCTGTGCTACCTGCTGTACCTGCACTACAGACGCATATGCCCCGGCCAGTGGAAAGACGCCTGCCTGATACTGCTCCTGGCATTCGTGTTTCTCCAGATGTGCTGGTGGGGCATAAACTATCTGCCATCAGCCCGTGGGCTCAGCGTCCACACTTACAATGTCGGGTGATTGAATCAAAACCACTCGGCCACCTTGGCTTTGGCTTTTGCGTCTATTTCTTCAGTGACAGAGGCCTGAATTGTCTTGTAGACAAGAGTGAGAGCGGCAAGGTCGTCAGTAAAGCCGAACACAGGCAGCATGTCAGGAATCAGGTCGGTAGGCAGGATGAAATAACCCAAAGCACCGATAATCAAGGCCTTATTGCCGAGTTTGACATCAGGAGACTCCATCATATAATAAAGTATCAATATATAATAGGTGGCATTCTCGCCGAGCTTGAGGGCAAAAGTCCTGAGTTTGTCCCAGAATTTTGGCTCAGAATACTCCTCTTGGTATTTCACGATCTCATTTTCCGTGAATTTTACGTCTTTTTTCTCTTCCATAATTCCAAAGTTATAAACACAACTCAAGTTTCGCAAGTTATAGCTTATTATGACCCTGAGGGTTGTGCCGCTTGCGAAACTTAAACTACAAATATAGCAAAAAGTCTGCTACAGTAAGTAGGTTGTATTCTCAAATTAGAGAGGTCTGAAGTCCGAGGCCGGATGCTTGCACAAAGGACAGGTGAAATCCTCCGGCAGTACTTCGCCTTCATATATATATCCGCAAACTGTGCACACCCAACCCTTCTTCTTAGGGCGCTGAGGCGCAGGCTTGATATTTTTCTGGTAATAGGCATAAGTAGCTGAAGGAGTATCGCCAAGGGATTCAGCCTCGACAACTTCGGCTATGAACAGGGTGTGGCTGCCCAAATCTATGGACTCTGTCACCTTTGCGCACAACAGGGCATTCACATGCTCGGTAATGTAAGTTATGCCGTTCTCGGCGCGTGAATATGTTATGCTTTCCAGCTTATCCACATTCTTTCCGCTCTGAAAGCCCCAATGTTTGAAAGTGTCGAATGGGGTGCTTTCATCAAGTATTGAAACATTGAACGCTCCAGTACGTTCTATCATACCATGTGTGTAATTTTCCTTGTTAATGGCAAGGGAGATGCGGTTTGGGCTGGTTGTAAGCTGCATCACTGTGTTGGTGATACATCCGTTGTCCTTCCCTTCCTCGTGAGCTGTCACTACGAACAGTCCGTATGACAACTTGTAGAATGCAGTCTTATCCATATTTATAATACTCTTGAAATATTGATTTGAAACTTTTCATAAATATAGTGAATTCTTTTGATTTACATAAGATCCGAGCAGGAAATATGGGCAAAAAGGGGGATTTTTACGGAAAAAGATTAAGATTTGTTTCTAATTCTGGCAAAAAGTGGTAAATTGGTGCGGATAAATATATGTATCAACTAGCAATATGATAAATATAGGTGACAATATGCCTCAATTCTCCCTTGCAGACCAGTTCGGAAAAGACTGGCACTCTGCCGAGTTGAGAGGTCACAAGACTGTGATTTATGTATATCCCAAGGACAGCACTCCGGGCTGTACCGCGGAAGCCTGCAACATAAGGGACAACTACAACAGTCTCATGAAGGCAGGTTACAAGGTCTTTGGCGTGAGCAAGGACTCCACGGCATCTCACCTCAAGTTCGCCACGAAATACGAACTGCCTTTCCCTCTGCTTTCAGACCCTGACCACACGCTGATGGAAAGTCTGGGCGCCTGGGGAGAAAAGAAAATGTGCGGCAAAGTGTGCGTGGGAGCAATACGCAGTACCTTCATCTTCGATGAGGATGGAATTTGTACGGAAATAATTCGCAAGGTGGACACAAAGAACCACTCTGCACAGATATTGAAATAAATTATGGACAGCATCAAGACAGCATTTGCGGGCCTGGAACTCAAGTCTCCTGTGATTATAGGAAGCAACAGCCAGACAGCCAACATATCGAAGCTTAAGGAATTCGAAGCGGCAGGAGCAGGCGCAGCAGTGCTCAAATCTCTGTTTGAAGAGAGCATTACAGGCGCAATAGCAGCAAGCGACACAGACATACATCCCGAGGCCTATGAATATCTGGCCGGATATATAGGAGAAAAAATCCTTTCTGATTATCTCCAGCTCATCAAAGAAGCCAAGGCGGCATGCACCATGCCTATCATAGCTTCCATTGCCTGCCACAGCGACGGCAAATGGGAAGAGTTCGCAACAAGGATTGAGGAAGCCGGAGCTGACGCTCTCGAGCTGAACATAATGAGCATATGCGCTTCACGCAACTATCAGCCCGGAGAATTCGAGAAGATGCATCAGGACATAGTGGCAAATGTTGCAGCCCGCATCCGCATACCTCTTATAGTAAAAATAGGATCCAACCTGTCCAACCCTGTTGCCCTCTGCGACAAACTCTATGCAAATGGCGCTAAAGCGGTCGTACTGTTCAACAGGTTCTATCCTACCGACATAGACATAGACAAACTCTGTTTCACTGCCGGCAATCCCCTCACTTCCCCATCCGATCTTTCACTCCCTATGAGATGGGCAGGTCTTCTTTCTTCGGCTGTTCCTAATCTCCCTATTGCAGTATCAGGAGGAGTTGACAGCTGGAAAGGCGTAGTGAAAGCCATATTGAGCGGAGCAAGCGCAGTCGAGGTAGCAAGTCCTATAATACGCGACGGTGCTTCTTGGATAACTCATACAAATGAAGGTCTGGCAGCATGGCAGAAATCCAAAGGCTACATGAATCCTGCCGAGTACAAAGGCAAGCTGAATGCCTCTGACCCGGATCACGCTGATAAGCTGATGCGCACACAATTCATCAAGTATTTCAGCGCAGTATAAAAAGAAAACTCATTTCGGATAGCATATAAAAAGTTGCAGGGCCCGCTAATAATTGCATTATGCGGGTCCATTTTTGTATTTTGAACATGTTCAAAAAGAACAAACAAAAACAATGACAAGCAGACTTTTGGCAGAAAATGATTATTTTTGCGGAAATTTGACTTGTGACTATGAACAAACAGATAGAGAACGGCGAAGACAAGATTTGCAAGAATTGCGGGGCTGAACTTATTGGGCCATATTGCCATAACTGCGGTCAATATTCCCTGAATCTCAGGCAGAATTTCTGGAGTTTCATAGTGGAATACTGTTCCAACACTTTCCAGCTTGACAGCAGGCTGCTGCCCACCCTGCGCCTTCTGTTCTGCAAGCCTGGCGAATTGACACGTGAATTTTTCAAAGGCAGGATCAATTCTTACATGCATCCTCTGAAGATGAACATGTTCCTGCTGCTTATCGTAATTGCTGCCATGATTCTTCCTCAAGAAGGCATGAACACCAACATTGAGGAGATTCAGGATGATATGAGCCGTATATCTGAAAATCTGAAAGACATATTCCAAAGCTACATGCCCTTGGCAATACTGCTCCTTACCCCTTTTATGGGCCTATGCGTAAAGCTTTTCAATCTAAGGAGCCACAAAAGCTATATGGAACATTATGTGTTCTCCCTTCACGTAAGCGCCTTCTTGGAATTGGTCATAGCCATATATATGTTAATAGGAATATTTTGGGAATCCAGACTCTTGGATGGAATGCTTTGGGTCATAACTACTGTATATATGGCCTTGGCCTTACACAACTATTACGGGGACAAGTGGATTAAAAGCACATTTAAAGCACTGATAATCAACTTTATGTACTTTACCACCGTGATTATTGCCATAGTCCTGCTTGCCCTGGTCTTCGTATACCAGAACATGGGCATCCTCAAACATATGGCAGAACAAGTCTAAAAGCATAAGGAAGAACTGTTCAGGCGCCGCTTTTGATAAAATTTAAGTATCTTTGGAATTTATATTCTTATCAAGAAAACATGAAGATATCAGACATTCTTGCCCAAAGCGGCGCAACTTATCCATCATTGGAAATAGTACCGCCGCTCAAAGGCATCACTAAGGCCGAACTCCTTGACGGGATAAGGCCTTTCATGGAATTCAGTCCCAAATATATCAATGTCACCTGCCATCGCGATGAATACGACTTCATTCCCGACGGAAAGGGAGGCTTCCGCAAGCATCTGGTCCGCAGAAGAATATCAGAAACGGCCGTATGCGGAGCCATACAGTCGGAATTCGAGCTTGAGGTAGTGCCCCACATCATATGCGGAGGGGCAACGGCAGACCAGATAGAAAGCCAGCTCCACGACCTCAAGTTCATGGGCATAAGCAATGTCCTGGCCCTGCGCGGCGACAGCATAAGCGGAGAAAAGCGTTTCAAGCCCGAAGATGGAGGCTACGCCCATGCAGATGAGCTTGTTGCGGCTATACGCAGCTTCGAGGAAAGGAACAGCTGCAAAGACTTTTTCAGCATAGGAGTGGGAGCCTATCCAGAAAAGCATTTCGAGGCCCCCAACATGGAAACAGACATAAGGTATCTCAAGAAAAAGGTGGATGCCGGGGCGGACTACATAGTGACACAGATGTTCTTCGACAACAGCCTGTTCTACAGCTTTGAGAAATCTTGTCGCGAAGCCGGAATCAATGTCCCCATAATCCCTGGACTGAAGCCAATATCCTCATTCCGCCAGACAGAACTCCTGCCGCAATCCTTTGCCATAGACCTTCCTGTGGAACTGTGCGACGAGCTTGCAAAACATCGCGAGGATAAAGACGCATGCTACCGCATTGGTCAGGAGTGGTGCATAGCCCAGTGCCGAGACCTCATCAGGCACGGAGTCCCTGCGATACATTTCTACACAATGGGCAAAGCTTCGAATGTCACCAACATACTGAGAGAATGTTTCTAGACCAGATACTGCGCGAGCGCATACTCATACTTGACGGCGCAATGGGCACCATGCTCCAGCGCAAGGGCCTTTGCGGCAACAACGAAGAATTCAACTTCACTGCCCCTGAAATTGTTGAGAGCATACATAGGGACTATATCAAGGCCGGAGCCGACATAATATGCACTAATTCATTCTCTGCCAACAAGATTTCCCAAGCTGAACATGGCAGGCAGGACTGTGCCCGCAGCATGGCATTCGAAGCGGCAAGGATAGCCAGGAAAGCGGCAGAAGGCAGTAATGTACTGGTTGCAGGCAGCATAGGGCCCACCAGCAAGTCATTGACTCTAACCCAGGACCTTAACAATCCTGCCTACAGACAATATTCCTTTGACGATATGGCTGAGGCCTACGGAGAGCAGGTCCGTGCCCTGGTAGAAGGCGGGGTGGACATACTGCTGCTGGAAACCTGTTTCGATGCCCTCAATACCAAGGCTGCAATATATGCCATCTCAGGTATTGAAGCCTGCCGCGACATTCCCCTGATGATTTCGGCCTCGGCCAGCGACCGCAGCGGACGCACCCTCACGGGCCAGAGCATTGAAGCCTTCTACCGCAGCGTAGAACATTCAGGAATGATGAGTTTTGGCCTCAACTGCTCGTTGGGAGCTGAAGACTTGGCTCCAATGATTGAAGACGTGGCAAGCTGGGCAGCTTGTGCTGTAAGCTGCCATCCCAATGCCGGCCTCCCGAATGAAATGGGAGCCTATGACCAGGATCCTGAAACCATGGCCTTGCACATAGGGAAAATGGCTGAAAAGGGACTGCTTAACATTGTAGGAGGCTGCTGCGGTACAACTGCAGAACATATCGCAGCCATTGCTGCGGCAGTCAGGGGCCACAGGCCGCATATCATAAAAAAGCGCGACAACATATTGCATGTCAGCGGATTGGAAGCCATAAGCGTAGACAGGAGCAATAATTTTACAAATGTGGGAGAAAGGACCAATGTGGCCGGTTCACGCAAGTTCGCCAAGCTCATAGCCGCCGGCGAATATGATGCGGCTTTGGATATTGCCTCAGAGCAGATTGCCAACGGAGCCCACATAATAGACATCAACATGGACGATGCCATGCTGGAACCATCATCCAGCATGACGGATTTCCTGAGATATATCAATGGAGAACCTTCAGTTGCTAAGGCTGCGCTGATGATAGACTCATCCCATTTCGACACAGTGCTTTGCGGCTTGAAAAATGCCCAAGGCAAGAGTATAGTGAATTCCATATCCCTCAAAGAGGGAGAAGAGGCTTTCCTGGAAAAGGCCAGGGAGATTAAGGCTCTGGGTGCGGCTGTAGTGGTTATGGCCTTCGACGAGAAGGGCCAGGCCACAAGCTATGAGCGTAAGATAGAAATATGCCAACGTTCATATAACTTGCTCACAGGCATAGGTTTCGCCCCTTACGACATCATATTCGATGCAAACGTCCTAGCCGTGGGCACTGGAATTCCTGGACACGAACGCTACGCCATTGATTTCATAGAGGCCGTGCGCTGGATAAAGAACAAGCTGCCCGGAGCCCTCACCAGTGGAGGCATTTCCAACCTGTCTTTTGCATTCAGAGGCAACAATCCCGTACGCGAGGCTATGCATTCGGTCTTTCTCTACCATGCGACTGCAGCCGGGCTGGATATGGGAATAGTCAATCCCGGAATGCTTAAGGTATATGACAGCATAGACCCCGAATTGTTGAGCTGCATAGAGGATGTGATACTTGCAAGAGACGCTGATGCCGGAGAACGCTTGCTGGAACTTGCTTCCCGCATAAATACGGCAGGAAGCCAAGCAGTCAAGCAGGAGACCGGGGAACAGGAGGCACATATACCTCCAGAAGAGAGAATCAGAAAAGCCCTGATAAGCGGCACAAGCGCAGGATTGAGCGCAGCTCTGCAGGAATTGCTGGATAAGGGCGAGGCAGCCGTTTCTTTGGTTGAAGGACCTTTGATGGACGGCATGGCGAGCGTAGGAGAGCTCTTTGCTTCGGGAAAGATGTTCCTGCCTCAGGTTGTGAAATCAGCCAAGGTAATGCGTGGGGCCGTAGAGTTCCTGCAACCGCATATGGAAGAGCAGGCTGAAGGAGCATCCATTAGCAGGCCAAAGATACTTATGGCTACAGTTAAGGGAGATGTACACGACATAGGCAAAAACATCACAGGCATAGTGATGGGATGCAACGGTTTTGAGGTCAAGGACTTGGGCGTAATGGTACCGAAAGAGACCATACTTGATGAAGCAGCCGCATACGGAGCGGACATAATAGGAGTCAGCGGGCTCATCACCCCTTCTCTGGTCCAGATGGAGGAGCTTTGCCGAGAAATGAGTTCAAGAAAACTCACTACTCCCCTGCTGGTAGGCGGCGCCACAAGTTCAGCCCTCCACACTGCCGTTAAGCTGGCGCCACTGTACAGCCATGTATATTATGGAGCCGACGCCTCTTCGAGTCTGTCTCTTATACACATCTCCGAG
>CAMFRR010000012.1 GCA_945982095.1 uncultured Bacteroidales bacterium | reverse complement strand
GTCTTAGGATCGAGGACGATTTCTGTAGCATTCTCAAAGTTACTGTCCTGAGAGTACAAAAGCTTGCCGCCATTGAAAGTGATGGTATACATGCCGAGCCTCAGATCTATGCATTTGATAGCCTTAGGGAATGGGGTTACAGTATATACGGCCCTGTCAACTCCATTGATGTTCTTGCCTCCGACACGCCATGGAGACATTGCCGAATTACCCTCAACTACCCAGGTAATGCCTTCAACATCAATCTCACAACTCTTGTTATAATCAGTGTTTGTACCCACGTAGTCTCCATTTGCTGTCTCAAAGCTATAAAGTTCTATCAGCTCTGGTTTTTCTTCCTGTGAAATCTCTACAGTTGCGACTGGCATTTTGAGTATTGATGACCTCTTCACCTCATTTGCAGCATCGGCAACGATAACAGCTTCAGCACCGGCAATATCCGTAACTGTAACAGTGAATCCGTTTGCAAATACTGTTGGAGGGAGAGCAATGATGAAGTCAGTGGCTTTATCTGTGCTAAGCGCTACACCATTGCCGCAGTCGAGAGTGATTGACTTGCCAATAGGGTTGGCCATGCTTACTGCAGGAGCAGCTGTTCCAGGATAAACTGTAATCTCTGCAGCACCGGAAATGATTTCGTTATTGTTGCCTTCCAGCTTAATGCTCTTGACAGTTGCATTGCCGCTGAACTGAAACTTAATGGCGCCGCCCACGTTGCGGAAGTTGAGTTTATGATCGGCAAGAGAGCTTGTGATGGCTGTCATTGCAAAAGAATTCTGAGCGAAAGAGTTAGGAGCATACTCCTGATAAGAAGGGAATCTGAATCCCTCGATTATATAAGCCTCTTCATCAGAAGCAGCATTGCTGCACACAAGTCCTTCAGAATAAGGATAGAGAGCTATGTTGGCAGCTATCTCCATTCCTGAAGTGAAATCGCCGTTAACCTCGCTGTTGTCGCTCACCAGTGAGAACGAGCCATTGGAAGAACCCGCGCTGCTTTCTTTGAGCTGGTAAAGGTCTGCAGCCGTTGAACCCTGGAAAATGGCTATAGCATCTCCCTCGCTCCAGACCACATTGTTACCTGCATAAAGTTCAGTCTTGGTGTCAGCGTCAAACGTCTCCATTGATGCACTGAAATCCGTGTTCTGATTCAGTTCCTGAGAAAACTGATTCTGATTTTTCTGACAGGCCACAAACATTGCGGCTGCTGCCAGGGCAAAATAAAGTTTCTTCATAATTACTAAAGTTTAATAACGTTGTTCATAACTAAAGAGTCCAAGACCCCTCTTCTTCTTCAATACCCTCAATGCTGCCTGAACTTTGGCACAGTACATCCAGGTACAGGTCTTCCAGTACATCAGTACATGGAGCTTCGTACAGTTTTTCTTTCATATCTTTCATAGTTTTTGGGATTATGTCGATTAAAAATATCAAGCTATTCTTCTGCAAGTATGGTTGCCGAAGTAGGAGCCGCGGTTATGTAATTGCTGTGATAGCTTGAAAATCCTTCAGCATTGGCGAATCCATCCTGAGCCAGAACTTTCCAATTTCCAAGCGGTATCTCTGCCACAGCCCTTTCCTTGGAACCGTTCAACAGCACTGCCAGGCTCTTGGCCGAATCTATTCCTTCAAGATTCTTGATGCGGAAAGCCACTACGCAAGGGTCTTCACATTCTATGAATTCCAATTTGCTGAGCACCAGCTCGGCATCTGCCAGACAGAAGCCAGGATGGGCATGCCGGATTGCAGCAAGTCCTGCATAATAGTCACAAAGGTCCTTGTAAGTGCTCTTCTGTCCCCAGTCTATAGCGTTTACCGAATCCGGTGAGCAATAACTGTTCTTGACACCCTTACGGCGGTATACTTCTTCTCCGTTGAATATAAACGGCAGACCCTGAGACACATACATTGCAGTCTGGGCCAGTTTCACCATAGCCAGGCACTCAGCTTCACTTGCATCGGAAGCTTCCTCCAAACGGTCACGAAGACAGTGGTCATCATGGCAGCTTACATAGGACACATGCTGCAAAGGAGATGAAGTCCAAGGCTTTACAGTTACCTGAGGATGTTTTACACCTCCGGCTATTCCGAACATGACGTTCATCTTATTGCCAGGAACGCCATCCATAAAGCCTGCATTCTCGCAGCCCAGAGGTCCACGTACGGCATCACGTATATTGTCGCTGAAAGCTCCTATCCTGTCCAACTGCCAGGTGTTGTCCTTGAGAGCTATGATATCCGAAGCAAGCTGCGGAGCCTCGGCTGCCCAACCTTCACCATAGAGAATGATTTCAGGGTCAATGGTATGCAGACGTTTGGAGATAAGATTCATGGTCTCCATATCGTGTATGGCCATAAGGTCGAAACGGAAGCCGTCTATATGATATTCCTTCACCCACCATTCGAGGCTCTCGAGCATATATTTGCGGTACATTTCCTTTTCAGAGGCCGTTTCATTGCCGCAGCCCGAAGCATTCCCCCAGCTTCCATCAGCCTTGAAACGGTAGAAATAACCCGGCATGGTACGTTCGAAGCCATTGAGCTCAGCAGAAGAAGTGTGGTTATACACCACATCCATTATCACCTTGAATCCCTCCCTGTGGAGCGACTGGACCATGGCCTTGAATTCACGTATGCGGCACACAGGGTCAAATGCATCGGTGGAATAAGAACCCTCCACAGCATTATAATTCTGAGGGTCATAACCCCAGTTGTATTGGGCGAGCTCCGGATGAGCCTCATCCACAGTGATGAAGTCGAAAGAAGGAAGAAGCTGCACGCAAGTCACTCCCAGTTCCTTGAGGTGGTCTATGCCTGTGGCGAGGCCATCGGGATTGGTGGTCCCCTTCTCTGTCAGGGCCAGGAATTTACCCTTATGCTCTATGCCTGAAGAAGGATGTATAGAGAAATCACGATGATGCATCTCATATATAATGATATCCGAAGGCTTTATGGAAGGAGACTTGTCCGACTCCCATCCCTCAGGATTCGTCTCGGCCCAATCAATGACAGCTCCTCTGGTACCATTCACAGCTACGGCCTTTGCAGCAATGCCCTGAGTCTGAGGCAGCCACTGTCCGTCATGCATAAGCTGGAAAGTGTAGAACTTGCCTTTTATATCTTCTTTGACCGTGCATTTCCACAAGCCATCGCGTGACTTCTTCATATCCAGGCTCATTTCAGCATCAGCATCGGAAGCAGAATCATACACTCTCAATACGGCAGCATCAGCATCAGGCGCCCAAACGGAAAATAAAGTTTTGGAACCTTGGTAGCAACATTCTTCAAGAGGGGTTGTGGGTATAGGGCAACGGCCTGCAGGATTACAAGCCACCAGACTAAGGCCGGCGAGAGCGGAGAGTATGCTTCTTTTTCTCATATTAAAAAACCGAATTTAGCGGTTAATTTAAGAAAAATAACATTAACTTAGCCAACAAAAATTCAGTTTCAAGTGAACAGCTCTATTTTCAGGCTTTTTAAGGAATATTATGGTACCGAAGCGAAGATTGTTACGCCAATAAAAGGAAGCGGCAGCAACAGGTGCTATTTCAGAATGTCATGTCCTTCGGCAATAGGCACCATAGGACAGGAAATACGCGAAAACCAAGCATTCATCTATCTCGCACGACATTTCCGCGACAAGGGACTGCCTGTGCCGCGAATATTTGCCGTAGCCGATGACCTCAGCGCATATTTACAGGAGGATATGGGGGAAGTGATGCTCAACGACGTGGTGGATAATGCACGCAAAAGCGGAGATTTCGGGCCCATCACGACAATATTGGAACAATGTATGCGTCAGCTTGTACGTTTCCAGTTCGATGCTGGCGAGGACCTGGACTATTCCCAATGCTATCCCCAGGCCGCATTCGACCGCCGCATGCTCAGCTTCGACCTGAACTATTTCAAATATTGCTTCCTCAAAAGCTCGGGGCTGGAATTTGACGAAAACGCCCTCGAGGACGATTTCCACACTTTCGCCTCCCTGCTCCTGGAATGCGACCGTTTCGGCAACACATTCATGTTCAGGGACTTCCAGAGCCGCAACGTGATACTGCGGGGCTCACAGCCCTATTTCATAGATTTTCAGGGAGGAAGGCGTGGCCCTGTGCACTATGACCTCGTTTCCTTCGTATGGCAGGTAAGGGCGGCATATCCCGAGGCTCTGCGCGAACATTTGGTGGAAACATACATTGAGGCTGCCGGCCAACGCCTTGGGGATATAGAGAGATTCCGTGCAGAACTGCTGCGATTCAGACTGCTTAGGCTGCTGCAGGTACTTGGGGCATACGGATTCCGCGGGCTGGTGGAACACAAGGCCAAGTTCATCACTATGATAATTCCTGCCCTGACTCAGCTGCAGAGCTTGCTGGACGAGGCAGGAGAAGAGTTCTCGAGTATGCCATATATGGTTAATACCCTGAGACGACTCTGCAGTCTGGAGCGTTTCGCTCCACTCAGTTATGACGACAAGCGTCTGACAGTAAGGGTGTACAGCTTTTCCTATATGAAAGGAATACCTGAGGACCTAAGCGGCAACGGAGGTGGATATACCTTCGACTGCCGAGGCATTCACAACCCCGGGAGATACGAACAGTACAAAAAGCTGACTGGCCTGGACGAAGAGGTTATAAAGTTCCTGGAGGATGACGGGGAGATGACGGAATTCATGGAAAATGCCAAGGCTATGGTGACCCCACATGTCAGAAGGTTCATAGAGCGCGGATTCTCTAACATGAGCATAGCTTTCGGCTGTACAGGAGGCCAGCATCGCTCCGTTTATGGGGCCCAGCACATGGCAGAGTACCTTGCAGAAAGTTTCCCCAAAGCACGTATACATCTGATTCACAGGGAGAGAGGTATAGAAAAGATATATAATGAATAGGCTATGAAAGCGATGATATTTGCAGCCGGCCTGGGCACAAGACTCAAGCCTCTTACCGACAGCATGCCCAAAGCCCTTGTTCCAGTGGCAGGCCAGCCTCTCATAGAACACGTGGCCCGCAAACTGCAGGCAGCTGGATTCGAAAGCGCAGTAGTTAACGTGCATCATTTCGCTGACATGCTTGAAGATTGGACACGCAGACAGGAATGGATGGATTTCCAAATAAGCGACGAGCGCAGGCTGCTGCTTGACACCGGTGGGGCTGTGCTGCATGCAAGAAAACTCCTGGAGGGCAGCGGCAAATTCTTGATACACAACGTGGACATACTATCCGATGCCGATCTTGGCAGCCTTTTCCAAGCGCACGACGACTCTGCCCTTGCCACCCTGCTCGTAAGCAACAGGAAGACATCAAGGCATTTCCTTTTTGAAGCCCAAAGCATGAGACTGGTGGGATGGAACAACAGCGCCACAGGCGAAACGATAATGTGCGACGACTCGCTCTCTCCATCACAATGCCTGGAACTTGCCTACTCTGGCATACAGATTTTGTCCGACAAGGTCTTCCCTGTAATGGAGGGGTTTGTTGCAGCTAAAGGCCTGAGCCTCAACGATGGCG
This sequence comes from uncultured Bacteroidales bacterium, assembly GCA_945982095.1. Lineage (GTDB taxonomy): Bacteria > Bacteroidota > Bacteroidia > Bacteroidales > UBA932 > Cryptobacteroides. The sequence goes on along the minus strand of CAMFRR010000012.1, from coordinate 5,545 downwards.
CAGGGGCCGTGTTTGGAATCAGAGACTTCCTGCTCTTCGCCGCATCCAGAAATTATGGAATATACGGCAGGCGCTGCGATGACTTGCATATGCTGGACGTTGGCAAATGCGCCAGCCTCGAAGAAGCCGAAAAAATGCTGAAAAAATAAATCGCTTAATAACTGACTAGAAAACCCCGCCTCCCTTTTTACATACAAGGGAAGCGGGGCTTTGGTATCAGCCTGGAACAGGACTATTTGATTGTAACTTTCATAGATACAGTCTTGCTGCTCTTATCCATATAGTTGTTGTTCGAGCCTACGAAATACAGGTCATATTCGCCTGGCTCTGCGAAAACATACTCATAATGGTGGAGGTAGTTCTGCATATCCTTAATGACAATAGCCTGATCATTGGCGACACGGTTAAGAGGAGAAGGAGTGGAAATGGCCCATCCGTCCAGACAATAGCTGAGCGCATTTGCGCCTACGCCCTGGAAAATCAGTGAAGCGGTATTAGGGTTGTTCAAAACTATAGAACCATTACCTTTGTTGACATGATATGGGTCAAGTTCCTCATTCATCATCACCGTCTTGAAATTCAGCTTGGTAATGTCAGTATTTGTTGGGTTGGTGCCGGCGATTTCAAGATGAAGACTGCCATTGACCCAATAAGTCCTCTGGGTTGAGGTAGTTGCAGGAGGACACCAATGGAATGCTATGCAGAAGTTGTCTGCAAGCGCACCAAGGTCAGGATCTCCCTCATTGGTACCTATAGTTTGATTCGCCCATTTCGTGCTGGCACCTTCTTCCCAAGGCAATTTTGTCCAACCCTGCATACCGCCTTCCACCATAGCCTTTACAGTGGCCCTGTCAGCAGCGCCGTCATCTCCCTTGAGGCCCTCGAATTTGTTTGTAACCCATATTTCCATTGCACCGGCAAGTCCATAACGGGCCATTGTCTGAAGATTCAGGCTAATAGACTGTACATCTTCCTGAGGTACAGTATACCTGTCTTTATATTTGTATTGGTGACCTGTCTCGCCACTGTAGAAAATGATGTTCTCAACTTCTCCGCTGAAGTTGAAACGCACCGGCTCTCCGGCGAGATAACTGTTGCCTTCGTCCAGAGTCACCTGAAACTCAGACGGACGGACAATGTCATGCTTGCAGCCAAACACAGCCAAAAGGCCGGCCATTAATATAATTGATTTCTTCATGATAGTTTGCAGTTAAAATTACCAAAGAGTATTCTGTTGCAGCAAGTTGTTGACGCCCAGCTCAACTGTAGGAACAGGCAGGACTATGTGTTTCTCCTGTACCGCAGTGCCAATGGCAGCAGCATAGCCAGACTTTGGATCCGCTGACCACCTTGCGTCAGTGGCATCTGTCTCATATCCGTGCATAGTCTCAACGAATATGCCCCAGCGTATGAGGTCGTATTTGCGCAGAGCCTCGAAGCAAAGCTCACGGCCACGCTCGTTGCGTACCAGCTTGCGGAAGTCATCAGCGCTGTATGAAGAAGCTGTCTCGACACCTGCCCTGGTGCGCACCTTTTGTACGCAATCTATTGCTTTCTGGCTCACGGCGCCGCTGTACTCCAGAGAAGCCTCAGCATACATAAGCAGCACGTCTGAATAACGCATGATAGGGAAATTGATGCCTGTATAAAGCTGTTTTGAATTATGTATGGTTTCCATACCCTTTTCACGACGCCATTTTCCGCAGTTGCGCACGGCTACAGCATTCATATTTTCCACAATCTCATCACCCATGATTTCGCCTGACAATTTGCCGTCATAATAATATGGAGCCTTGGCTGTGCTGGCAGGTACATTGACTTTCAGAGATGCGACAACCCTTCCCGCATAGTTATATGGAGGCATGTTCCAGCTCTGGCGTTTGTCAGTGACAGTTGTGAGAGGAGCTGTCTTGCCTATGCCGTCAGACTGGAGATAAAGATCCCAAAGCTTGAGTGAACCGTCATACTGGCCATATGCAAAGTTGCAAAGGAAAGTGTCATAATCTTTGCTGCCGCTGCTCTGCAAGCCTATGAGGTCGCCTATACGTCCGTTAGACCAGTTGTCGGCAGAGTGAAGGCCCATAAAGTCAACCTCCCACATAGACTCGTTATATTCCTTGTCATAGCGGTCGGCAATCATATTGATGAACACGTCAGAATAGCTGTCATTGAGTCTGAACAGTCCTGATTCTATGACGTTGTCTGCATGATCCATAGCCTTCTTGTAGAATTCCTTCTTGTCGCCGCCTTTTACAGTTGCACCAGCCATGAAGAGATAAACCCTTGAAAGCACAGCCTCTGCAGTGTATTTGTTCACACGTGAAGGGGCATTTTCCAATGACTGCGGAAGTTTCTCAAGGCAGGCCTCCATCTCTTCTGCAACCCAAGTGAGCACCTCGTACTGAGGAGTAGAGGCTGCCATAATCTGGTCGTGGCTCACCACAGACTGCTTTCTGAGCGGAACGTCACCCCAAGCCTGAGCCAGAATGAAATGGTAATATGCACGCAGGAATCTGGCCTCGGTATAAAGAGCTCCATCGACATCAAATTCGGTATTAGGAATGGCATCCATGAAAGCATTTGCATTCTTGATGCCTTTGTAGATCTCAGTCCATGCTCTGTAAACTTGAGTGTTGCTGGCATCATGCTTATACATAGCCACATAGCTGTCATTTGTAGTAGGACGGTTGAAATAGCAGAGGTCATCTGCATTCGAGATCATCAGAGAGTAGAAATTGCCGTAGAATGGCTCGTTGTTCATCACACCGTACACACCAACTAGGGCACTGAGGGCTTCATCCTTGGTGTTATAGAAGGTCTCAGAGCATATGACCTGAGGCGTAACATCAAGGAAGCTACAGCCCGCAAACAGGGCACAAGCCGCTGAAATTGATATTATCTTATTGAGTTTCATATCGATAGCCTTTTAGAATGTAAATGAAATACCTGCAGAGAAACCTCTTGAGCGCGGATAAGCCGACCAGTCAAAGCCTGGAGTGAGGACAGAGTTCCTTGTAGACACCTCAGGGTCAGGACCGCTATATTTGGTGATTGTGAAGAGGTTGTCAGCTGAAACGTATATACGCATGGCATCGAAATGCATCCTGCGCAGCAGATCTCTTTGGAATGTATAACCTATAGAAAGGGTCTTCAGACGCAGGAACGAACCGTCCTCCACTACCCTTGAAGAATAAACATTCATTCCGTTGGCTCCGATACGTGGAATGTCGCTGGTAGGATTCTGCTCTGACCAGTGGTTCTTATAGCTCTGGAGCATGTTCAGACCAGGCTTCGAACCGTTCTCGAATATGAGCCTGTTGGCGTTGAGAACATCATTGCCATAGCTCCAAGAGAAGAATACATTGACGTCAAAACCATAGAAATTGAAGGTATTGCCGAAACCGCCTGTATGGAGAGGCTGGCCGCAGCCTATGATTGTACGGTCGTGGTCATCGATTACACCGTCAAGGTTGACATCTGTATATTTAGGGTCACCAGGAAGAGTATTGTTCTTGCCCACGCTTGTCATATAAGGTACACCGTCCTTAAGTGTTGTGCCATCAAAGTCCTCAGGCTTGTAGGTGCCTTCGTATATGTAGCCGTACATCATGCCTGAAGGCCTGCCCACCTGAGTAATATAAGGGAACTGGCTGTTGAAGTTCTGGTCCCATGAAACGGCAGAGGTGAGAGAGAGCTGGTCGTTGGTAAGAGCAGTCACCTTATTGCGGTTCATGGCAATGTTGAAGTCCATGCTCCAGGTGAAGTTCTTGGTCTGAACAGGTATGAGGTTGAGGGTAAGTTCGACACCCTGGTTCTGCATCGAGCCTATGTTGAGCATAGCTGACTGATAACCTGAAGAAGCAGGGAGCGTTGCCTGGAGAAGCAGATCACGTGTGTTCTTGAGATACCAGTCGGCGGTGAGTTTGATCCTGTCGTTCAGGAATGAGAGGTCCAGACCCACGTTCCACTGCTCTGTAGTCTCCCATTTGAGCTTGTCGTTGGTCATGTTGGAAGGATAGTAACCTGAATAGATCTGTCCATTGAATACATAGTCGTAAGACTCTGGATGTCCAGGCAAGGTTGCAATCTGCGAATAGTAGTCATAAGGGGTGGTGGTACGGTTGTTACCGGTCTGGCCCCATGAGAAACGCAGTTTGGTATTGTTGAGCCACTGCACATCCTTGAGGAAATCCTCACGGTTGATGTTCCATGATGCGCCCACTGAAGGGAAATAGCCCCAACGGTTTCCTTTAGGGAATTTTGAAGAACCGTCGGCACGGAACGAAGCAGTGATGTAGTATTTATATTTGTAGTTGTAGTTTACCCTGAAGAGTCCTGACATCATTGTCCAGTCATACTGGTAAGGAATGACTGTCTGGAGCTTACCAGTGTGCATACCGTTCAGTCCCAGAGACTCAGTGGTCATCTGTATGGCTGAAGTGCCCTGATACTTCATCGATTCGCCCTGGAATGTGAGACCGGCAAGGAACTGGAAATTGTGCTTGCGCGCGAAACGTTTGGTGTAGGTGAGGGTATTCTCATTGAGCCATGTGGTCTTGTCTGTCCAGTATATGGCTCCGTTTATGCCCTTACCCGAAGGAGAGCCCGGATAACCTGTATATGTCTGTGTACCGTTGAACTCCTCACGAGTACGCTTGTTCATAGTGTAGCCGCCTGTCACTTTGAGCTTGAGGTCCTCAATAATCTCCCAAGTGAGACCTGCATTTGCATTGAGGTAATCAACTGTGGTCTTGCGGTATTCGTTGCGTACGGTCTTGGCAGGATTGAAACGGTAGTCGTTGCCGCTTGAGAAATCCTGGTCTATGAGTTCATTCTCCAGACCAGTGTCTTTCTGAGAAAGAGGAGTAACAGGACGATAGCCCCAAAGCGAGTACATGAGCCAGCCTGAAGCCGAAGAAGACTGCTGGGCACTAGTAGGGGTAACGCCATTGGTAATGCTGCGTGAATAGTTTGCCAGCAGGTCGAGGGTCACTTTCTTTCCTATCTTCTGCTGGAAATTAATCTTGCCCTGATACCTCTGGAAATTGGATTTAACGATTACACCGTCCTGGCTGGTGGCAGAAAGGCTGGCATTGTAGCGGTTTCCGGCCTCTTTAACGCCGCCTGAAATGGAGACATTATAGTTCTGTGTAAGAGCAGTGCGGTAAATGTCATCCTGCCAATCATGTGTAGTTGCATTCTTATAATCCTCCAGTGTGTACTCAGGACCGTCAGGATTCTTGAAATATATATTGGTGTTGTTCCAGTACTCATACATCTCGGTCTGGAGTTCCACAAACTCATAAGCATCCATGAGTTTCACCTTATTGGCAACGTTGTTGCCTGTGAAATTGGCAGAGAAGTTAATCTTAGGCTTGCCTTCCATACCCTGTTTTGTGGTTATCACAATGACACCATTGGCGCCTCGTGCACCGTAAATGGCTGTAGCTGAGGCATCTTTCAGAATGTCTATGCTCTCGATATCGGCTGAGGCTATATTGGTTGCCACAGAACTCTCTGTTGGGAAACCGTCCACAACATAAAG